>JBMCIH010000051.1:0-8714 GCA_048617055.1 Marinobacter sp.
GGTAGTTCATGTCCATGTGGTACCAGTGGTTCAGACCGGCACCGACGATGACCATGGAACGGCCTTTGGTCTTGTCGGCGTTGTCGGCGAATTCACGGGCAATACGGATCACCTTGTCAGCGGGGACGCCGGTGATTTTTTCCTGCCAGGCCGGGGTGTAGGGCTTCACTTCGTCATAGGAAGTGGCGCCGTCGTCATCGCCCAGGCCACGGCTGATGCCGTAGTTGGCAACCATCAGGTCGTAAACAGTGACCACGCGGCCTTCGGAACCATCCGCCAGCTGAACCTTGCGGGAGCCCAGCTTGTGCTTGAGGACATCCTTGATTTCCACGTGATTGAAGTGGTCGTGCTCGATGCCGCCAAAGTACGGGAAGGCCACATCAACGACGTCATCGTGCTTTTCAACCATGGACAGTTGCAGGTTGACGTCGGAGCCCTTGGCGGTCTGCTGCAGATTCCACTTGCCCTTCTCGCCCCAGCGGTAGCCGATAGAGCCGTTAGGAGCCGTCAGCTCACCGGAGGCTTCATCGATGGCGATGGTCTTCCACTCGGGGTTGTTCTCTTCTCCCAGGCCATCCACCAGGTCACTGGCACGCAGGAAGCGACCCGGCACGAAGCTGCCGTCGTCCTTCTGCTCCAGCATGACCAGGTAGGGCATGTCGGTGTAGCGGCGCACGTAGTCGGTGAAGTACTCGCTGGGCTTGTCGACGTGGAATTCCTTCAGGATCACGTGTCCCATGGCCATGCCCAGGGCCGCATCGGTGCCCTGCTTCGGGTTCAGCCACTCGTCGGAGAGCTTGGAAACCTCCGCGTAGTCCGGGGTAATGGCGACGGTCTTGGTGCCCTTGTAGCGCACTTCGGTGAAGAAGTGGGCATCCGGGGTCCGGGTCTGGGGCACATTGGAGCCCCAGGCGATGATATAGCCGGAGTTGTACCAGTCGGCGGACTCGGGCACGTCGGTCTGCTCACCCCAGGTTTGCGGGGAGGCCGGCGGCAGGTCGCAGTACCAGTCGTAGAAGCTCATGCACACGCCACCGATCATCGACAGGTAGCGGCTGCCGGCTGCGTAGGAAACCATGGACATGGCGGGAATCGGCGAGAAGCCGATAATGCGGTCCGGGCCGTACTGTTTCGCGGTGTAGACGTTGGAGGCGGCGATCAGCTCATTGACCTCATCCCAGCTGGAGCGGACAAAACCGCCCATGCCACGGCGCGGCTTGTACTCGGCGGTCTTGGCGGGGTCCTCCACGATGGAGGCCCAGGCGTCCACCGGGTCCTTGTGCTCAACCTTTGCCGCGCGCCACAGCTTCATCAGGTGCTTGCGCATCAGCGGGTATTTCAGCCGGTTGGCGCTGTACATGTACCAGGAGTAGCTGGCGCCCCGGGGGCAGCCACGGGGCTCGTGGTTGGGCAGATCGGGGCGGGTACGGGGATAGTCGGTTTGCTGGGTTTCCCAGGTTACCAGACCGTTCTTGACGTAAATTTTCCAGCTGCAGGAGCCGGTACAGTTCACGCCGTGGGTGGAGCGCACCACCTTGTCGTTCTGCCAGCGCTGGCGGTAGCCGTTTTCCCAGGCGCGGCTGATTTCCTGGGTCTCGCCGTGGCCGTTGGCAAACGGCTCGCGCTTTTTCCTGAAGTAGTTCAGCTTATCGATCAAATGACTCATGGTCTCTCTCTCCATCAACCCGTCGTACGGATCATCGTTTCCGATTTGAGGACCATTGTGTGGGAGAGGAACCGTGAAATCTGCGTGGTTACTACCACATAACCCTTCCCTACCCCCCCGGGGGTAGAGGGCTATATCCCCGCCTGGAGAAGGCTTTTCCGCTCCAGGCGGCGGGTATCCCGGGAGAAGAGTACGAGGGTGACTGCCAGTAACAGGAACAGGATCATGAACACCGCGCTGCGTACCCCGATCCACTCGTTGACGAAGGCGAATACAAGCGGCAGCACAAACGCCACGGAGCAGGCACTGACCAGCAGCACCCCGGCCACGAAGGCGGTCGCTTCGCGGTTTTCATCAACCATTGCCCGCTGCAGGGCCGCCATGGCGCAGCCCAGGGCCGCCCCCAGCACCAGGATCAGCACCCCCTCAGCCAGCAAAGGCATCCGCAGGGTCAGCCGGGTGGTCTGCTCCACCCCCTGGATCACCAGCGTCATGGGCGGATAGGAGAGCACGAACAGGGCGACCAGGCAGGTGAACAATGCCCGGCTGACCACCCGTGGCGAACCGAACCGGTCCGCCAGCCAGCCCCCGAGCACCTGGGCCACTGCCGCCGGTATGACGAACCACTGGGCCAGGCCGGCACCGGTCTGCATGGGCAACTGGTACCGGGATGCCAGATAGTCGGGCAACCACAGAACCAGCCCGAAGAAACCACCGGCCACCACCCCGAACCACAGGGCGATTTTCAGGACCCGTAATTCGTCCAGGCGAGCCAGGATTACCCTGACCGAGGTTTCCATCCGTTCACCCTCACCGGCGTCTTCCGCTTCCGTCAGCATCAGCAGCAACGCCAGCAACAGCAGCAACACGATCAGATAGGCCAGGGGCACCACCGCCCAGGAGAAGGCATCCAGGATCAGGGGTACCAGATAGTAACTGACGCCAACCCCGGTAATGCCGGCACCGAACAACCCCAGTACCAGGCCCGTATGCCGGCGCGGTGCGTACCGCACGACAAACTGCAGCCCGGCACTGTAATAGCCGCCGGCCAGTCCCAGCCCGGCCCCGGCCGTGAGGAACCCGGCCAGCGAGTCTGCGCGAGTCAGCAGTGCCATGGCCGCTGCCAGGCCCGTCAGGCAGACGATCATCACCCGCCGGGCACCAAACTTCTGGGCCGCCAGCCCGGCGGGTATGGCAAGTATGGCCCCGGTGGCCATGGGCAGCGACAACAGGAAACCGAAGGTTACGCCGTTCAGGTCCAGGCTCTGGCGGATGTAGCTGCCGGCCACGGAAAAAAGCGCCCAGCAGCCGGCTGCCAGCATGAAGCCCGCCACCGCGAGGGGCAGGATCACCGCCAGCGCTGAGAGCCTGTCTTCATCGTCCTGGTTGATGGTGGATTGCATCAGGTGGTCCCGGAACAAGCATCAGCCAGAAGTGTCGGCTTTGCCACCGGAAGGGTCAAAGACTATGATGGGTTACTGTCCATCGGGGTAATCAACTATCCTCAAATAGGTAGTCGAGCGCCGAAATACGGGGCGCAATGGCGCCCGCGTTCCAGAGCGAGTTTTCATGGCATCCAGAAGTCCCCTGGTAAATCGCATCGCCATCGTGGTCGGCGCCATCGTGCTGACCGCCATTGTCAGCATGGCAACGACCCTGGCTGTCTCCCGCAGTATTGAAGGCAACGCCACCGCGATCAACCAGGCCGGGGCCCTGCGCATGGGGGCCTTCCAGTTGATGGCCCGTGCCGCCGACGACACTAGCGGGCGCCGGCGTTCCCTGGCATCCGAGCTTGACGGCTACAGCCGGCAACTGGCCCGCACGTCCCTGACCCGGACCATCCCCGACAGGGGGGACCATCCCCTGAGTGAGCAGTACCGGAAGGTGGTGGACAACTGGCAGAATGATCTGCGGCCGTCCCTGGAACGCCATACCCAGGGCACACCGGTTGGCATCGGCCTGCTGGAGGCCACCGAAATCTACGTCAATGATGTGGATACCCTGGTCACCATGCTGGAAAAGCGCACTGAGGCCCGTATCGACCTGCTGCACGTCATCCAGGTTTTCAGCCTGGTGTTCTCCGTACTGATTGCCATCGTGCTCTTCCTGGACCTGAGGAACCGGGTGTTGCGCCCGTTGCGCAAGCTGGTAGGCATTGCCACGGCGGTGGGCGAGAAGGACTTCTCCAGGAAAGCCGACCTGGAGGGTGCCGACGAACTGTCCCGCCTGGGCAATGCCTTCGACCAGATGACCAGCGAGCTCGCCCTCAGCTACCGGGAACTGGAGAGCGAGGCCCGGACCAAGACCCGCGAGCTGGAAAAGAGCCATCAGGCGCTGGAGATCCTGCACAGTGCCAGCCGCACCCTGTTCTCCAGCCACGACCTGTGCGATGGCGCCATCCCCATGCTGCAGGAACTGGAAACCCTGCTGGGTATCGGCCCGATCCGCCTGTACCTGCATGACAAGAACGCCAGTGAGCCGGTGCAATCGGCGACCACGGCCACACCGGAACGCCCCTTCTATTGCCGGGACCACCACTGCAATGCCTGCCTGGTGCAGCCCGAGGTCTATGACGAACTGCCCGGCGAGGACAACGACGGCCGCCGCCTGTTGCTGCCCATCCGCACCCCCGGCCAGCTGTTGGGTACCCTGGAGGTATGGTATCCCGTCGACCGCGGTCTGTCGGAAACCGCCCGGCGGCTGCTGGAAACCCTGAGCGATCAGCTGGCCACCGCCATTCTGCTGGAAAAACAGATTACCGAGGAGCAGCAGCTGACCCTGGCAGAGGAGCGGGCGGTGATTGCCCGGGAACTGCATGACTCCCTGGCCCAGTCCCTGTCCTACCTGAAAATGCAGGTGGCCCGGCTGCGCAGGCTGGATATCGACGGTGAGCAGCAACAGACCCACAACGCCATCCTGGAAGAACTGAGCACCGGTCTGAACAGCGCCTACCGCCAGCTGCGGGAACTGCTGACGACCTTCCGCCTGAAGCTCGACACCCCGGACCTGCTGACCGCGCTGCGCCAGACCGCGGACGAGTTCAGCGAGCGTCTGGAGCATACCGTGCAACTCCACTATGACCTGCCCCCGAATACCCTCTCCCCCAATGAGGAGATTCACACCCTGCAGATCGTGCGGGAGGCGCTGGCCAATGCCGTCAAGCACGCCGAGGCATCCGAGGTCCGGGTGGAAGTGCTCTTTGAATCTCCGCGGGTTCGGGTCAGAATACTCGACAATGGTACGGGTCTGCCCGGCGGTGACCAGCCGCCGCAGCACTATGGTCTGATCATAATTCAGGACCGGGCCCGCACCCTGGGTGGCAAGGTCACCGTGGGCAACCGGGAAGGCGGCGGCGTGGAAGTGACGCTAAGCTTTATTCCCAAGAGCCGCCACACGATCCTCACCCAGCAGGTCAGTGCCGGCTGACAGCCGCAACGGATAACCAGAGAACATACGACTGAGTGAGAGGCATCATGTCCGATACACCCGCCAGCATCCTGCTGATCGACGACCACCCGCTGTTGCGCCAGGGCATCAAGCAACTCATTGACATGGAAGACGATATGCAGGTAGCTGGTGAGGCCAGCAACGGCCCTGACGGCATCCGCAGAGCCAACGAGCTGGAGCCGGACCTGATCCTGCTGGACCTGAACATGCCGGAAATGAACGGCATCGAGGTGCTCCGCCAGCTCCGGGACCAGGGGGTGGCGTCCCGTATCGTGATCTTCACGGTCTCCGACCATGAGGACGACGTGGTGGCCGCACTGCGGGCCGGTGCCGACGGCTACCTGCTCAAGGACATGGAACCGGAGGAAATGATCGCCGAACTGAAACAGGCGGCCGTGGGCAAGATGGTGATCAGCGACCGCCTCACCACACTGCTGGCCCAGGCCCTGCGTTCCCAGAAGCCGCAGCAGCCCGCGCAACCGGACTTCGATACCCTGACCCCCCGCGAGAAAGACATCCTGCGTCTGATCGCCGAGGGCCTGTCCAACAAGATGATCGGCCGCAAGCTGGACATCAGCGACGGAACCGTAAAGGTGCATGTGAAGCACCTGCTGAAGAAGCTGAACCTTCGTTCCCGGGTTGAGGTGGCGGTGTGGGCGGTTGAGGAAGGCCTGCACAGGAACTGACAAAGAAATCAGAGACCATTTGGCCCGGGTCAATTCTCAACCCCTGCTGCAGCGGGTATTCCGGAACAGTTACCGGGCACATCCTCCATGGCAGGCTCCGCCGCGACGTCCATCTGCCGGCAAAGCCGCGTTCCGGAAAACGTCCGTTGACCGCAAGCGAGTGACCACTCCGGTCCCACATACGCCAGAGCAAGCTTTGTGGAAGGAGACAAAAGCCCGGGACGAGATCGGCGAGCTCGTCAGCGCGTTCATCGGCACCAACCTCAGGACCCGGCGCCTGATTGCCGGGTTGCAGACGGAAGCCGGTGGCGGCGCGCCGTACTGAAGCCAAGTCCGAGCGCCGCCTGGAAGCGGCGGCCGCCGGCATTATCAACAGTGCCATGGAAGGCCGCATACTCAAGGTTAACCGCGAAACCGAACAGATCTTCGCCTACCCGAGGGCCATGCTGCTGTCACGGACGGCAGACGACCTGTTGCCGGAAGGCCTTCCGACTGCACTGAATACCGGCCTGTGGCATGGCGAAATGAACCTTCAGGACCACAACGGCACCAGGCACTGAAACTGAACCAGTTCGAACTGCATTTCCAGCCCATCATCAGTGTACGAACCATGGCGCCAGGTGGATGAAGTGATCGCCTTTGGCTACGACCAGCTTCAGGGGTACCTCTTTGCACGGGCGGAGCCGGGGGACGCCTTCACACAGAGCCCTGTTACCGCTGCCGCGTCCTGACGCGCGGCGGACAGGGCCGGCCCCATGCCCGGGTCCTGCCGCTACTTGTCTGAAGTCAATCAAAAAACCGCCTGGTTGGTCTACCCTGTCGGGGTTCAACGGCCCGGAGATTATCATGCTGCCAGCCCTGCCCAGATGGACCCCCTGGAACAATCTGCTCGACCAGTGTCGCCAGGTCATGCACGAGTTTGCGCCGTCACCGGCGCCGCTGATACGCCACGCCGAGCAGCGGGTTCCGTTCGAGCTGAAGCAACTGGTCACAGAAACGGCCCTGAACCGCCTGTTTGCAGCCGCCATCGCCGACGGGGAATTCGATGATTTCGAAGGGCGTACCCTGAGGCTGGAGATCGACGGTGGCCAGCCCGGTGTCACCCTGGGGTTCTGGCAGGGGCGGCTGAGGACTGTCGAAGGCCCCGGGGAGGCCACCATTCGCGGTGGCTGGCGCGCCTTCCACCAGCTTGCCAACCGCAAACTGGACCCGGACCAGCTGTTCTTTCAGCGCAGGCTGATTATCGAAGGGGATACCGAGCTGGGCCTCGGCATCAAGAATCTCCTGGACAGCCTGGAGTGGCGCCTGGGCCTGCCCGGCCTGGGGCGCTGACTGCTCCCGGTCGAAGCCCGGGAACACCACCCCAGCCGTTACGTCTGAAACCGCGCCCACTGTTGCGCCAGGTCCTGCGCCAGGGCTGACAGGTTCTCGCTGGCCTGGGCGATCTGCCCGGAGGCTGCGTCGGCCTGCCCGGTCACCTGCGCAATCCACTCAATGTTCTGGCTCATTTCGCCGGACACCGACGACTGCTGCCCGGTGGCACTGGCGATCTGTACCTCCATCCCGGATATCAGCTCCACACTGGCCAGGACTTCCTGGGAGGCGGCCCGGGTGCTGTTGACCATTTCCACGGCCCCCCCCTTTCCTGCAGGCTGTGTTCCGTTTCCGCAACCGCCGCTCTGGAGCCTTCCTGCAACTGCCGGACGCTGTCGTGGATGCGGGAGGTGGAGGCCTGGGTGCGCGGGGAATTCCGCCGGCCAAGAAACCGGGTATCGGGGCGGAATTCAGGGAGATAAGTACCAGGCCATGCTCTCGTGCGGTCGCCTCGAACACTTCCTGATCTTCTTCAGTCAGTCACACACACACCAGCAACCCGCCACTGGTCTGGGGGTCGCAGAACAGCAGCCTGTCAACGTCCGACAGACCGGCTACGGCCTTGCCAACGACCGCCGCAGGCGGCGCCGTGGATCAATGGCTCAGTGACAAAATCACTGAACCACACAGGTGGTTGGCACGAACAGGTTTAGCTGACCGGTTTTTCTTCCTTTAACCCCAGCTTCCTGAGAATGGCCATGGCCGGGCACCATTTGGTGAAAGCCGACTGGATAAGGTTGAGGGCAATAAATCCGGTAAAGAGTAGCCAGTACGGGCTGACGTAGTGAGCAAGCAGAATGGATATCAGGGTGAACACACCTGCCATCAGGCGAAGACCTTCGTTGACTGTCATCGGACACCTCCTTTAAGGGCATACCATTATCGCTGTATCCGATTGGTCTGACTGCCCAATGGCCTGCGTCATTTTGTCTGCCCCTGCTCCTGCAAGGAGTCAGCGTTAGCCGGCCGGAGTAACCGGCACAAGATCCATGCCGGGTTTTCCATACCAGTACCCGTTACAGGGCGGCGCTTCCACCAGTTGCAGCGGGTCGGTGGCCGGCACTTCACCCCGGCGCACCAGGTCAAAGCGTCTGACCACCTCATCCATGCCCTGGTGCTCCGGGCTCAGGCGAACCGTGGAGACGCCCATGCGCTCCATCTCCGGCAGCTCCCGCATCAGGTCGTAGCGGGAGCCGGACAGGGTGGAAATGCCGTTGATACGAAACAGCTCCTGGCTCTCCCGGGTGAGCAGCTCCATGCCACCGGGATGTTCCAGGCAGCGGAACTCGCAGTTGTCCTTGGGCAGGTTGTAATGGCGGGCTGTAAAGCAGCGGGAGGACCAGGCCAGCGGTAAAAAGCCCCAGGCAAACACCTCGGCGGGAAGGTCCAGCCCCTCCGCCCTCAGTTCCCTGATCAGCTGTCCCAGGGTTTCCTTGCCCAGCTCCACCGGCAGGTTCCACCCCTTCAGCCCCTGTCGGGCCAGGACTTTCAAGGTGGCGGTGTTGTAGATGTTCATGGAAGGACCAGTAATAAACGGAATC
>JBMCIH010000052.1:0-8694 GCA_048617055.1 Marinobacter sp.
CGGGAAGGCCCGGTGCCGGAAGACCAGCGCCATGAAGCCTTCACCTCCAAGCCCCCGGGCCAGCGCATTGCCATTGCCGCCGCCGGCCCCATCGCCAACTTCCTGTTTGCCATTGCCGCCTACTGGCTGCTGAGTGTGGTCGGGGTCACCACGGTGGCGACCATCGCCGGCGATGTGAGCGAAGGCTCCATTGCCGACCGGATGGGGCTGCGCTCGGGCATGGAGATCTACCAGGTGGACGGCCGCGACGTGGACTCCTGGCGGGACATCAACATGCGCCTGCTGGAGCGGGCCGGTGAAGACGGCGAGGTTACCTTTACCGTCAGCGACGGTGGCAACCGGCAAACGCTGGCAACCAGTCTGGGCGGCTGGCGCCTGCCCGATGACAACCCCGACCCGCTGGGTGAATTCGGCCTGAGCCCGCTGCGCCCGGACGTGCCCGCCGAGATCGGGCAGGTGGTGCCCGACAGCCCGGCGGCGGACGCCGGCCTGCAGGAAGGCGACCGCGTTGTGGCGGTCAATGGTGAGCCGGTGGAGGACTGGTTCGCGCTGGTGGAGATTATCCAGCAGTCGGCGGAGAAGACCCTGGAGCTTCAGGTGCAACGCTCCGGGGAGGAGGTGGCGCTTGAAGTCATCCCCGGCAGCCGTGAGGTGGAAGGGGTGGAGCAGGGCTATGTGGGCGCCGGTGCGGTTGAGGTGAGCTGGCCGGATGACATGTTGCGGGAAGTCCGCTATGGTCCCCTGGCCGCTGTGCCCAATGCCGTTTCCGAAACCTGGGCCGATACCCGGTTGACCCTGGTGGCGATACAAAAGATGATTACCGGCCTGTTGTCGCCGACTAATCTCAGCGGGCCGATTACCATTGCCCGGGTGGCGGAGGCCAGTGTCAGTTCCGGGTTCGAGGATTTTATCCAGTTTCTGGCTTATCTGAGCGTGAGCCTGGGCATTCTCAACCTGCTGCCCATACCCGTACTGGACGGTGGCCATATCGTCTATTACACCATCGAGGCCATCCGTCGCCGCCCGCTCTCCGAGCAGGTGCAGGCACTGGGGTTACGCATCGGTATGGCCATGATTCTGACTTTAATGGTGTTTGCTCTTTACAACGACCTGATGCGGTTGTGAGAATTGCGGGCTCCTTACGCGCATAAACAGGCGAATTAACTGAATGAGACGTTCTATACTGGGTGCAGCTATTGGCCTCGTGCTGGCGGGGGCTGCGAGTCAGCCGGCCGTGGCAGACGAATTCACGGTGTCGGATATCGAGGTCGAGGGCCTGCAGAGGGTATCGGCGGGTAATGTGTTTTCGGCGTTTCCTGTGGAAATCGGCGAGTCGCTGAATGACCAGGAGCTGGCTGAGGCCATCCGCTCCCTGTTCCGCACCGGGCTGTTCACCGATATTGAAGCCTACCGCGACAATGGCACCCTGATCCTGGAAGTGCAGGAGCGTCCCGCCATTGCCTCCATCGATATCGAGGGCAACAAGAACATCGAAACCGATATGCTGATGGACGCCCTCGCCGGTGCCGGCCTGCAGGAAGGCCAGGTGTTCCGCCGCGCGACCCTGGAACGGCTCGAGCTGGAGATACTGCGCTCCTATGTGGGCCAGGGCCGGTACAACGCCCGGGTAAAGGCCGAGGCCGAGGAGCTGCCCCGCAACCGGGTGGCCGTGCGCCTGGACATTAACGAGGGTGACGTGGCCGCCATCCGCCATATCAATATCGTGGGCAATGAGGCCTACTCCGACGAAGAGCTGCTGGACCTGTTCGAGCTGCGCACCAGCAGCTGGTGGAATTCCCTCACCAGCAAGGACAAGTACGCCCGCGAGCGGCTCAGCGGCGACCTGGAGACACTGCGTTCCCACTACCTGGACAACGGCTACCTGGACTTCAGCATCGAATCCAGCCAGGTGTCGATCTCGCCGGACAAGCAGGATGTGTTTGTGGCGGTGGCCATCAGCGAAGGCAAGCAGTACACCGTTTCCGATATCAGCCTGCGGGGCGACCTGATTGTGCCCGAGGAGGAGTTGCGCGAGCTGATCGAGCTGGAGCGCGGTGACATTCTTTCCCGTTCCGAGCTGACCGATACCTCTGAGCGCCTCTCCCGCCGCCTCGGTCGTGAGGGTTACACCTTTGCCAACGTCAATGCCGTACCCGAGCCGGAGTCGGACGATACTGCGGCGGTGACCTTCTTTGTGGAGCCAGGCAAGCGCACCTACGTCCGTCGCATCAACTTTTCCGGCAACGTGAGCACCAAGGATGAAGTGCTTCGCCAGGAGATGACCCAGATGGAAGGCGGGGTGGCTTCCACCGACCGCATCGAGTTCTCCAAGGACCAGCTCGAACGGCTGGGTTACTTCCAGTCGGTGTCCGTGGACACCACGCCGGTACCGGGCTCGGATGACCTGGTGGACGTCAACTACAGCGTGGAAGAACAGGCCACCGGCAGCCTGTCGGCGTCCATCGGGTTCTCTCAGGTATCCGGGGTGATACTCGGTGCCGATATTTCCGAGAAGAACTTCCTCGGCACCGGCAAGCGGGTGTCCATCGGGGCCAATGTCAGCAACTCCATCAAGAGCGCCAACTTCTCCTACGAAGACCCGTATTACACCGTCGACGGGGTCAGCCGGGGCTTCAGCCTGTTTGCCCGTGAGACCGACTTCGAGGAACAGGATATCTCCTCCTACCTGCTGGACGAATACGGCGGCCGGATGACCTTCGGCTATCCCATCGACAGCTACACCCGCCTGAATTTCGGCGTGGGCTACACCCTGTCGAAGATCAAGTCGGGCTCCTACACGGCCGAGGAAGTGATCCGCTTTATCGACGAGGAAGGCGATGAGTTCAACAATTACTTCCTCACCGGTTCCTGGCGCCGCAGCACCCTCAACCGGGGCATGCTGGCCACGGATGGTTACAGCCACAGCCTGTCCGCGGATGTGGCGGTGCCCGGCAGTGACCTGACGTTCTACAAGTTCCGCTACCGCGGCGACAGCTACTGGCCGCTGAACGAGGATGAAACCTGGGTGGTGCGGGCACGGGGTGAGCTGGGCTACGGTGACGGCTATGGCGACCGTTCCCAGATGCCTTTCTATGAGCACTTCTACGCCGGTGGCTATGGCTCGGTGCGGGGCTACCGGGCCAACTCCCTGGGTAACATGGTGGAAACCAACAAGACCTGGACCGACGACGAAGATCCCTTCGGTGGCAACGTGCTGACCGAAGGCAGCCTGGAGCTGATTGTACCCACGCCGTTTGCCGGCGATACCCGCAGCATGCGTACAGCCATGTTCCTGGATGCGGGGCAGGTGTTTGATACCGCCCGCGATTTCGATCCGGACCCGGGTGAGATCCGGGCCTCGGTGGGCATCGGCTTCCAGTGGATTACCGCTGTCGGCCCGCTGGCCTTCAGCCTGGCCCAGCCGATTACCGACCAGAGTGGCGATGACACCCAGGTGTTCCAGTTCTCCCTGGGGCAGAGTTTCTGATGGCCAATCGCCGTCGGGCGATAGGGGTCACAGCATTGGCGCGGTTTTTCAGGCACAAAGGTGCCGGAAAGCGTAAGGTACGAACAGGAGACAACCAGATGATTGGCTTCAGGGAAATACTCAGAGGCCTGCCCTGCGCCCAGGTGCTGGCCATGGTGTCCGCGTTGCTGATTGTGGTGCCGGCGTCCGCCGAGACCCGGGTGGGGGTGGTGGATCTTCGCCAGGCACTGTTCTCATCGGATGAAGCGAAGCTGTTCAGTGAAGAGCTGAAGGAGGAGTTCGCCGATACCGAGGCCGAGGTCCGCGAGGCACAGAAGGAAGCCCGCCGCCTGCAGGAACGGCTGCAGGGGGACGGCGCCATGATGAACGAAAGCGAACGGGCAAAACTCAGCGAGGAGTTTCAGGACAGGGCGGATTCCTTCAACCGCAGGAAACAGGAACTGGACCAGACGCTGAACAGCCGCAAACAGGCCTTTCTCGAGGAAGCGCGCCCGAGGGTGGACGCGGCCATCAAGGAACTGATGGAGGAGCACGAACTGGACCTGATCCTGCCCTCGGAGGCCGTGGTTGCCGTCAAGCCGGAGCTTAACCTGACCGACGAACTGCTGGAAAAGCTGAATCAGTAACATGGCAACCAACACCATGACACTCGGCGAGATTGCGAAGCAGCTGGGGGCGGAGCTCCGGGGCAATGCCGACCTGTACATCTCCGGGCTGGCGACGCTGGAGGCTGCCGGCCCCCACCAGCTGAGCTTTCTGGCCAACCCTTCCTACAGCCGTTACCTGGAATCAACCCGGGCGGGGGCGGTGCTGGTATCGCCGGCCATGGCGGACAAGGCTCAGACCAATGTCCTGTTACTGGACGACCCCTACCTTGGCTATGCTCGCATCAGCCACGCTTTCGACACCTCACCGGCACCCCAGCCGGGCGTTCACGAAACCGCCGTTGTTGACTCTTCTGCCAAGGTTCCGGCAAGCGCCAGTGTTGGCCCCTATGTGGTCATCGAGGCCGATGCGGTGCTGGGGGAAGGGGTGGTGGTCGGCGCCCACTCCATCATCGGCGCCGGCTGCGTGATCGGCGACGAGACCGTGCTGCGGCCCCGGGTCACCCTGGCCCACGGCGTGGTCATGGGCCGGCGGTGCCATATTCTCAGCGGCGCGGTGATCGGCTCGGACGGGTTCGGTTTTGCCATTCACCAGGGCGCTTGGCATCGTATCGCCCAGATTGGCGGCGTGACCCTGGGGGATGACGTGGAAGTGGGCGCCAACACCGCCATTGACCGGGGCGCCCTGGACGACACCCGGCTGGGCAATGGGGTGAAGATCGACAACCTGGTGCAGATCGCCCACAACGTCCAGATTGGCGACCACAGCGCCATGGCGGGCAAGGTGGGCATTGCCGGCAGCACCCGTATCGGCAGCCACTGCATGTTTGGCGGGGCCGCCGGAATCAGTGGTCACCTGACCATTGCCGATGGTGTTCAGGTGACCGGGATGTCGTTGATTACCGGCGATATCCGTGAGCCGGGGGTCTATTCCTCCGGTACTGGTCACATGACCAACCGCGAGTGGCGCAAGAACGCTGCTCGCTTCCGACAACTGGACGCCATGGCGCGCCGGTTAAAAGAACTGGAAAAGAAAATTGAGGGCTGAGGCCGATACCCGATGATGCAAATTGACGAGATTATGAGATTCCTGCCCCACCGGTACCCGTTCCTGCTGGTGGACCGGATTGTGGAAGTGGAAGGGGGGAAGTCGATTGTCGGTTACAAGAATGTGACCATCAACGAGCCTTTCTTCACCGGGCACTTTCCGGGCAAGCCGATCATGCCGGGGGTGCTGATTATCGAGGCCATGGCTCAGGTTTCGGGTATTCTCGGCTATGTCACCGCGGGCCGGTCCGCCGCCGACGGCTCCATCCACCTGCTGGCCGGTTCCAACAAGGCCCGCTTCAAGCGTCCGGTGGTGCCAGGTGACCAGCTGCGCCTTGAATCCTCGCTGCTTTCCAATAAACATGGTATCTGGAAGTTTGACTGCCGGGCACTGGTGGACGGCGAAGTCGTCTGCGTCGCGGAAATCATGTCGGCCGAGAGAGATGCTTGATGAGTGAGAAATACTGGACCGGTGTCCACCCCCAGGCGATCGTTGATCCGTCGGCCAGGCTGGCTGACGGGGTCAGTGTGGGGCCGTGGAGTTACATCGGGCCGGGGGTCGAGATCGGCGAAGGCACCGAGGTGCATTCCCATGTGGTGATCAAGGGCCCGACCGTTATCGGTCGTAACAACACCATCTTCCAGTTTTCCAGCGTGGGTGAGGACTGCCAGGACAAGAAATACGCCGGCGAGCCGACCACCCTGGTGATTGGCGACAACAACGTGATCCGCGAGAGCTGCACTATCCACCGGGGTACGGTGCAGGACCGGGGTGAGACCCGCATTGGCAATGACAACCTGCTGATGGCCTACGTTCATGTGGCCCATGACTGCGTGATCGGTAACAACGCCATACTGGCCAACTGTGCCACCCTCGCCGGCCACGTGACCGTGGGCGACTGGGCCATTCTCGGTGGGGGCACCATGGTGCACCAGTTCTGTCACATCGGCCCCCACAGCATGAGTGGCGGTGGCAGCATTGTGCTCAAGGACATCCCCGCCTATGTCATGGCCAGTGGCCAGTCCGCCAGCCCCCACGGCATCAATGTGGAAGGACTGCGCCGGCGGGGCTTCAGCAAGGAAGTGCTGACGGAGCTGCGACGGGCCTACAAGGTGATCTACCGCCAGGGGCTGACCACCGCACAGGCCCTTGAGGAACTGCAGAACGCCTGGCCGTCGCTGCCGGAAATGCAGCCTTTGATGGACTCTCTGCGAGCGGCAGACCGGGGCATCGTCCGTTAGGCGCTCTGGTGACTGCTTCCGTTCCCAGCCCCGAGCACCCGATTGCCAGCGAGGGAATCGTCAGCACGGCCCCGGTCACCATTGCCATGGTGGCGGGCGAGGCGTCCGGTGATATTCTCGGCTCCGGCCTGATCCGCTCCCTGCGCAAACGCTACCCCAACGCCCGGTTTGTGGGCATTGGCGGCGATGAGATGATCGCCGAAGGCTTCCACTCGCTGGTGCCCATGGAGCGGCTGTCGGTAATGGGGCTGGTGGAAGTGCTCGGTCGCCTGCGGGAGCTGTTTGCCATTCGCGCCCGGCTGATGGATTACCTGCTGACCAATCCGCCGGCGGTGGTGATTGGTATCGACTCGCCGGACTTCACCCTGGGTGTGGAGGAGCGCTGCCGCAAGGCCGGCATTGCCACCGCCCATTACGTCAGCCCCACCGTCTGGGCGTGGCGCCGGAAGCGGATCTTCCGCATCGCCCGCTCGGTGGATCTGATGCTCACCCTGTTACCCTTCGAGGCCCGCTTTTATGAGGAGCACCAGGTGCCGGTGGCCTTTGTGGGCCATCCGCTGGCGGAGCGGGTGCCGATGGCAGTGGACACCGCCGGCGCCCGGCAGGCGCTGGGACTGGCGCAGGGCCGGCCGGTATTGGCGATACTGCCTGGCAGCCGGGCCGGTGAGGTGGAACGCCTGGGGGGCCTGTTCCTGGAAACCGCCCGCAAGCTGCAGGAAGTCCACCCCGACCTGCAACTGGTGGTACCCTGCGTCAATCGTGAGCGCGAGGTACAGGTACGGGCGCTGGCGGATGCCCTTGAGGTCAGGTTGCCGCTGACGGTTGTGCGTGGCCGGTCGCGGGAGGTGATGGCGGCGGCGGATGTGGTGCTTCTCGCATCGGGTACCGCCACCCTGGAGGCCATGCTGCTCAAGAAGCCGATGGTGGTGGGGTACCGGCTCAGCAGTGTCAGCTTTGCATTGCTGTCCCGGCTGGTTAAAGTGCCCTGGGTGGCGTTGCCCAACCTGCTGGCAGGAGAGCAACTGGTGCCGGAACTGCTGCAGGAGGACGCCACCCCGGAGAAGCTGGCCTCCGCCGTGCTGGAACGACTGGACAACCCGCAGGAACGGGAGCGCCTTCACGAGGCCTTTACCCGCCTGCACCAACAATTGCGCCGCAATGCGGACGAACGGGCTGCCGAGGCGGTATCCGGACTGATCGAACAGGGGAAACGTTGATGGCTGTAGATGACATAACCCTGCCACCCTTCGTCTGTCACTACCAGGGCTGGAAACTGGCGGGTGTGGATGAGGTGGGCCGTGGGCCCCTGGCCGGCCCGGTGGTCACGGCCGCGGTTATCCTGCACCCGGAGCGGCCCATCGAAGGGCTGGCGGACTCCAAGCAGCTGACGGAGAAACGCCGCGAGGCCCTGTACGACGAGATCATCGCAAAGGCCGCCGCCTGGAGCCTGGGCCGCTGCGAAGTGGAAGAGATCGACCGGCTCAACATCTACCAGGCGACTCTGGTGGCCATGGAGCGGGCTGTCGCCGGGCTGGGTATACCGCCGGAATACGTGCTGGTGGACGGCAACTGTTGCCCGAGGTGGCACTGGCCCTCGGAACCCGTGATCAAGGGCGACGGCAGAATAGAGGCCATCAGCGCGGCGTCAATCATTGCCAAGGTCACCCGCGACCGGGAAATGGTCGACCTGGAGGCCATCTACCCGGGCTTCGGCCTGGCCTCCCACAAGGGCTACTCAACCCCGGTCCATCTGGAGGCCCTCACCCGGCTGGGGGTAACACCGATTCACCGCCGCTCCTTCCGCCCGGTGCAGCAGGCGCTGGCGGCCCGGGGACTCTGGCAAAGTGAGAGCGTCCGGGAAACTGCCTGTGACGATCTGAGCTGGCCAGAGGACCTTTTTGAAAATACCCGTTGACAGCCCGGCAACGAATCCTTAATATACGCACCACGTTGATCAGCGAGGCAAATCGAAAACGCTGATAAAACAAAAAGTTAAATACAACTTTTTGTTGTGACGACAAGTTTGATGCGGGGTGGAGCAGTCTGGTAGCTCGTCGGGCTCATAACCCGAAGGTCGTTGGTTCGAATCCAGCCCCCGCTACCACTTTAAGAAAAGCCAGCTTATAGCTGGCTTTTCTTGTTTTGGAAGGGGGGTTTTGAGTCGGCACCTTCTATCCGCACTGCGTGCGGCTATGTTGCTGCCGCAGGCGCTCATCCGCGCCTGCTCCCCGCTACCAATATGAGAAAAGCCGGTCAATGGAGGCTGTGTGAAAACAGCCTCATCAGCTGGCAAAATAACCGCGACATGACTCG
>JBMCIH010000053.1:0-8683 GCA_048617055.1 Marinobacter sp.
CCGGGTAATCAGGGTGGTGGGTTCGAAGATCACCGAGCTGGACAAGACCCGGGCCTTCTGTGTGGCGCTCTCAGCAGCCCTGACGGTGATTGTGGCGTCCCAGCTGGGGCTGCCGGTCAGCTCTACCCATATTGCCATCGGCGGCGTGTTCGGGGTCGGCTTTCTGCGGGAGTATCTCAAGCGCAGCTACGCGACCCAGATTCACTCCATTCTGGGACGTCACGATGAAGAGGAGCGGGCCCGGCTGCAGCCTTTCCTGGACGATTTCCGTAATGCCACGGTGGAGGAGATGGAAGCCCTGCTGAAGGAGGCGCGCCAGCACAAGCGGGAGATTCCGCTGTCGAAGAAGGAGCGCAAGCGGCTCAAGAAGATCTACCGGGAAGAGCTGGTCAAGCGTTCCCAGCTGATCCGTATCGCCGCGGCCTGGGTGATCACGGTGCCGGTCTCCGCCGTGCTCGCAGCGATACTGTACTTTACCATTCGCGGCATGCTGATCTGACGCCGGCTGAAACGGCCCCGGCGGGTGCCCGGTTTTTTCTGCCATACTGTCGATAGCGTCCCTGTCCGACTGCCGGATGAGCAGCCGTCTGGCGGTCAGGGTGGGCTATGTTGCATACTCCCACGTAACCCCTTTTCCTGAATCTTCCGGAGATCTCTATGAGTACAGCAACTGAAAGCCGTCAGGCGAAGGTGATTGACGAGCTGAGGGTGTTTATCAAGAAGGTACTGAGCGACCCCACTGTGGCGGTCAAATGCGTCGAAATCGCCCGCAAGCACCGGGGCAAGCCGGATGCCCACCAGCTGATGGCGGACGAGATCAGTGCCTCCACCACCGTCCGTATCCCCGAGAACTGGAGTGAGGCGGACCGGATGTTCCTGGAGATTCTGGACGATGTGCTGGATGACGAGGAAGCACTTTACTGATCTTCTTCGGGCGCGTCTTCGGCTTCGGCTATTGGAGCATGGCGGGGCAGGTGAGGTGGTTTTCCGCCGCAATTCAGGGACCGCCCGTGGCGCCCGCCTTGCTCCGGGCCATCCATGGCCCTGCTCCAGAACCACCCTCTCCCACCCGGTCTCGGACAGTGGTGTTGCCGGTTCAGCGGCTGACAGCGAGCGTGGTCAGGCTCTCCGGGCAACAGGTCCACCCGGCACGGCTTCTGTATGCTGGACAAGAATCGCCAGCTCGTCCTTTAGTCCGGGTTCCCGGGCCAGTTCCTTCTGCTCTTCCAGGATATCGTGAAGAATTTCCTTCGTGGTCAGCGGGTTGGCCAGCACCACCCGGAACACGATGCAGGGAAACTTGCTGTACCGGGCCGGCTCCAGACGGGTCCGTGACACAAACGCCTTGCCCCTTTCCCGCTGGGTTTTCTGGATGAACTTGGTGATCCGGTTCAGGCTCATGTTGATACGCTCGGCCTGCTCCGGATCCGCCGCTGCCAGGGCCTGCTGGACCCGGGCCGGGCAGTAGCGGTAGGTGAGGATGTTCAGTTCCGGTTCGGTGACCAGTTCGAAGTCCGGATCGTCTTCGATCATCTGCGCAAAGGTGCGTGCCTTCTCGATACCCTGATTGATCAGGATCTCGTAGCCTTCCCGGGCCAGGATCTTCAGGCCCGAGTGGATCAGCATGGCCATGCCCGGGCGGGAGCCCTCCAGCGTGGTGCTGCCCAGGTCCCGGGACCCCTTGCGGATGATGTACTGGGCATGGTGCTCCACGGCACTGGCCATGGTGGGGTCGCGGAACACCACCAGCCCGACACCCATGGGCACATAAAGCTGCTTGTGGGCATCGAAGGTGACCGAGTCGGCCTTCTCGATGCCCCGCATCAGATGGGCGTGCTGGCGGGAAAACAGGGTCGGTCCGCCCCAGGCAGCGTCCACATGGAAATGGGCACCGAACTCCCGGGCCACATCGGACATGGCATCCAGGGGGTCCACATTGCCGGTCTCGGTGGTGCCGGCAATACCGCAGATAGCCATGATCTTGACCTTCTGGCGCTGCAGCTCCAGGCACTTGTCCCGCAGGGCGTCGATCTGGATGCGGTTGTGATCGTCGGTATCGATGGGGATCAGGGCGTCCCGGCCCAGACCCAGTACATCGGCGGCCTTGCGCAGGGAGTAGTGGCCCCGGCGCGAAACCAGGATCGCCGCCCCTTCGTGACCGTAGTACCTGAGGGCACGGAACAGGCCCTCCTGGTGAATGCCCCGGAAACTGCCCTCCGGCGGGAAGGCGCGGTTGCGGGCCACCCACAGGGCGGTCAGGTTGGCCACCGTCCCGCCTGAGCACATGGCGCCGAGGGCGTGGCGGGGGTCGTGCATCCACTTGCGGTAATAGGCGCCGTCCTGCTGGTAGACCAGCCGGTGAATCATGCCCAGCACCTGGCGCTCCATGGGGGTGAAGGCCTTGGAGGTCTCCGTTTTCACCAGGTTCTGGTTGAGGGCGATCATGATCTTGGACAGGGGCAGCATGAAATAGGGCAGTGCCGAGGTCATGTGCCCGATAAAACTGGGGGAGGCGGTGTGCACCGAGTTGGCCACCAGCTTGTCCAGCAGGAACTGGGCCTGTTCCGATACGAAGATGGGCTTCTCGGGAATGGCGGAGTCGGAGAAGTTCTTCTCCACCTCGCTGAGGTCACGCTCAACGGCGACAATGTGTTCCTGCAGGAAACCGGCAAGGTTGCCCGAGATGTTCTGATCGATCCGGCTCAGGGTGGACTCCGGGGCCTCCGGTACGGTGAAGACCCGGTACATGGCCTCTATCGACGCCTGGGCTGACTTTTTATTACCGGTCATACGCGCCACACAGTCAGTGTTATTCCCGGGGCTTCCTGGTGCCCGGCGAATTCAGCGGAACAGTCTGCGGGGGTATTTGTCCTCAGCCCCCGCGTGGGCCGGGCCTGCCGGATCCGGCGAAACGACGGCCATGTCCGTGCTCGGGCCGCGTAGTATACGGCGCCATGCCGGCAGTTGCCAAGCGAGCACCCGCTCGCCAGCGCTCACAGCAGCTCCCGGTGCACCTCCAGCACCGGCGCATCGATACGCTGCTCGATGGTCTTCTCCACCTGATCCAGACGGGCGGTGAGCTGTTGCGAGCTGCCACCGATGGCCACCACGCTCCAGATGGCGCTGTCCAGGGCATCAAAATCGCCCGTCTCCGCCACCGCCAGGTCGGGTTCCCGGCCCCACACGGCCCGCATGGGGGTGAAGGCCTTGCGTTTGGCCTTCAGGTCCTCCACACCGTAGAGCTGGAAGTGCAGGGTGACGATGCCGATCTGCGGCGTGATGGTGGCGGGAGCGGTTTCCCGCTCCGCCAGCAGCTTGCGGAATGCATCAGACATGGGGCGTGGCCCTTTCGATAATGGCCCGCGCGTCCACGCCGGTGGGCAGCGCGCCTATGTTATGAATGCCCGTGCCGGCGATGCGGGAGGCGCAGTAGGCATCCGCCAGCGGCGCCGGTGCGTGGCGGATCAGCAGGGAGGCCTGCAGCGAAACCGCCAGCCGGTCCACCAGGTCCCGGGCCTGGAAGGCGATCTGTTCGGGCTTGCCCAGGGCGGCGGTGAAGTCCTGGTGCAGCCGGTCGACAAAACCGTCGAAGCGGCGGTCGCTGCCCCTGGCCAGGTTGACCTCGCCCAGGAACGCGTCGAGACTCTCCGGCGATTTCTGCAGGGCCCGCAGGGTGTCCAGGCACTGCACGTTGCCGGAGCCTTCCCAGATGGCGTTGACCGGCGACTCCCGGAACAGCCGGGGCATGATGCAGTCTTCCATCACGCCGCTGCCGCCAAGACACTCCATGGCTTCATAGGCATGGTTCGGGGTGCGCTTGCAGATCCAGTACTTGCCCACCGGTGTCGCCAGCCGCAGGAACAGCTTTTCCTGTTCATTGTCGGCCGCATCCAGCGCCCGGGCGACGCGCAGGGTGTAGGCCATGGCCGCCTCGCTCTCCAGGGCCAGGTCAGCGAGCACGTTCTGCATCAGCGGCTGGTCGCTCAGGCGGGCACCGAAGGCGCTGCGGTGGTGGCAATGGTGCAGTGCCTGGGCAGTGGCCTGGCGCATGCCGGAGGAGCTGCCGATCATGCAGTCGAACCGGGTCATGGCGACCATCTCGATGATGGTGGGCACGCCCCGGCCTTCCTTGCCCACCATCCACCCCAGGGCGCCCCGCAGTTCCGTTTCACTGGAGGCGTTGGCGACATTGCCCATCTTGTTCTTCAGGCGCTGGATCTGCCAGGGGTTCTTGCTGCCGTCCGGCCGCCAGCGCGGCATCAGGAAGCAGGACAGTCCGCCCGGCGCCTGCGCCAGCACCAGGAAGGCGTCGCACATGGGCGCCGATACGAACCACTTGTGCCCCACCAGTTCATAAGCCTGGCCCGGACCCTCCCTGCCGGTGGGGTAAGCCCGGGTGGTATTGGCCCGCACGTCGCTGCCGCCCTGCTTTTCGGTCATGGCCATGCCGATGGTGACAGACGCTTTCTCGCCGTCGGGCACATTGCGCGGGTCATAGTCACGGTGCAGGATCTTCGGCGCCCAGAGGTCCGCCAGTTCGGGCTGTTTCATGATCGACGGCATGGCCGCGAAGGTCATGGTGATGGGGCAGCCGTGGGCGGCCTCCACCTGGGTGTGGAGGTAGTATTTCGCCGCCCGGGCCACATGGGCGCCAGTGCCGGGCTTCTGCCAGGGGCTGCTGTGCAGGCCGTGCTCCATGGCCAGTCGCATCAGCTCATGGTAGGCCGGATGGAAGCGGACCTCATCGATGCGGTGGCCGAAACGGTCATGGGTGTGCAGTGAGGGTTTGTTGTCGTTGGCCTGAAAGCCCAGCTCGATGATTTCAGGCCGCCCCGCAAGCCCGCCGAAGGCTTCCAGTTCCGGTCTGGCCCAGGCTGCGCCTTCCCGCTCGACGGCTTCCTGAAGGGCCTGGTCCTGCAGGAACAGGTTGTAGTTTTCCAGTGCCGGGGGCTGGTTGAGGACCTCGTGGGTCCGGGCCAGCCAGGGGTCCGGTTCGAAGTGGCTTTCGGGGGTGCTTGGATGCTTAGCGTTCATGTCGGGCCTCGCTCTGGTATCTGTTTGTAATTGTTATGGAAAATTTCAGGGAAGATCGGGCTGAGGGATTGGTTACAAATTGTTACAAAAAATCCCTGAAGGGACGATAGCACTGTCATTCTTTCCTGATTATAAAGACGCCAAGGCGCTTATGCACGTAATGCTTCAGGCCGTCTGGCCGGGGCCGGCGCCGAACAGGAGGCGGCAGTCAGGAGTCGATGGATTCCCTGCGCGTTTCATTGAACACAGGGGTACGACCCCGGGGTTTTCGCTGATGGAGAGTAACCATGAGTGAATTCGACGAAACCAGCCTGGACTCGTCCGGTAGTTGGAGTGAGGCACAGGATAATCATTCTGTGGCAGGCCGGGCACGGATCCGCGCCCAGCTCGAAGCCGATATCCAGGCATTCCTGAGTCAGGGCGGCCAGATCCAGCAGGTGGATACCAGTTTCCGTGGGGGCGCCACCCCCAGGGCAGAGGTGGGTTTCAACAACCGCAGTCTCTGACTCCGGTATCCGCTATCGGCAAGGCCGGGCGGCGGGCAGGGTTCCGCCTTGCCGCCCGGCGCTTCGGCTCTTTCCCTGGCGCGCTCGGGGCATGCCCTGATGCGCCCTGTCCTGCCCCCCAATGTTCCGGTTCATGCCTCGGTAACGTCCCAACGTGTATGATACAGCGTTAACCAATCCCGTTATGGAGGCTTTACGTGTTCTCACTCCCGAACCGTCGCTACCCCCGCACCCGCCTTCGCAGGAACCGGGTGGATGACTTTTCCCGCCGGCTGACGCGGGAAAGCCAGCTCAGTGTGGACAACCTGATCTACCCGGTTTTCGTGCTGGAAGGCGAGGGCCAGCGGGAAGCTGTACCGTCCATGCCCGGCGTCGAGCGCCTGAGTATTGACCTGTTGCTCGACCACGCTGAGGAGGTGGTGGCGCTGGGTATTCCGGCGCTGGCCCTGTTTCCGGTGGTTCCGGTGGCGAAAAAGGATCTTGAGGGCTCCGGCGCCTGGGATCCGGACGGCCTTGCCCAGCGGGCAACCCGGGCCCTCAAGGACCGCTTGCCGGAACTGGGCGTGATCACCGACGTGGCCCTGGACCCTTTTACCACCCACGGTCAGGACGGCATTATCGATGACGGTGGTTACGTTCTGAACGACCGTACCGTGACCGCCCTGGTCCGGCAGGCCCTCTCCCATGCCGAGGCAGGAGCCGATGTGGTGGCGCCCTCGGACATGATGGATGGCCGCATCGGCGAGATCCGCCAGGCCCTCGAGGAGGCGGGCCACGTCAACACCCGCATCCTGGCCTATTCCGCCAAGTATGCTTCTTCCTACTACGGGCCTTTCCGGGATGCGGTGGGCTCGGCGGGCAACCTGGGCAAGGGCAGTAAGGAAACCTACCAGATGGACCCGGCCAACAGCGACGAGGCCCTGCACGAGGTGGCCATGGACCTGGCTGAAGGCGCCGACATGGTGATGATCAAGCCGGGCATGCCCTATCTGGACATTGTGCACCGGATAAAGAGTGAGTTGCAGGTGCCCACGTTCGTGTACCAGGTCAGCGGCGAGTACGCCATGCACATGGCGGCCGCCGAAAACGGCTGGCTGGATGGTGACAAGGTGATGATGGAGAGTCTGATGGCCATGCGCCGCGCCGGCGCTGACGGCATTCTGACCTATTTCGCGGTGCGCGCTGCGCGCCTGCTCAGGGGAGGTTGATATGGCAATGAATCCGGTCCCGGAGGTGAGCAAGGTCGGCGAGGTGGCCGCCGTGCCCGAGCCGGCGGAAGTGCCGGGGCAGGTGGTGGACCTGACAGCACGGGAAAACTACTTCAACCGGGAGCTCAGCCACCTGCAGTTCAACTACCGGGTACTGCAGCAGGCGCTGGACGAACACCATCCGCTGATCAACCGGCTGATGTTCCTGTGCATCTTCAGCAGCAACATGGATGAGTTCTTTGAGATCCGTGTGGCGGGGCTGCGCCAGCAGATGAAATATGGCCGCGAAATGGTGGGCCCCGACGGCATGCTGCCG
This sequence comes from Marinobacter sp., assembly GCA_048617055.1. GTDB lineage: Bacteria > Pseudomonadota > Gammaproteobacteria > Pseudomonadales > Oleiphilaceae > Marinobacter. The sequence continues at coordinate 7,065 of JBMCIH010000053.1, forward strand.
GACCAGGTGCTGGCGGAAATCAGCCAGGTCGCCCACGAATATATCCGTGAGCAGTACGACATCCTCAACAAGGTGTTGATTCCGGAAATGGAGCGTGAAGGGATCCACTTTGTGCGCCGCCGGGACTGGACGCCGGCCCAGGAGACCTGGGTGCGCCAGTACTTTGAGGATGAGATTCTGCCGGTGGTGAACCCGATCGGGCTGGACCCTTCCCATCCGTTCCCGCGGCTGGTCAACAAGAGCCTCAACTTCATTGTCGAACTGGATGGCAAGGATGCCTTTGGCCGTGAGACCGGTATGGCCATCGTGCCGGCTCCCCGCTCCCTGCCCCGGCTGGTGCGGCTGCCGGATGAGGTCTGCGAGAGCGGTGACAACCTGGTGTTCCTGTCGTCCATGATCCATGCCCATGCCGATGAACTTTTCCCCGGCATGGAGATCATGGGCTGCTACCAGTTCCGCCTGACCCGCAACGCGGACCTGGAGCTGGAGGATGACCTGGAGGATCTGGCTTCTGCCCTGCGGGGCGAACTGCTGAGCCGGCGCTTCGGTGATGGCGTCCGGCTCGAGGTGGCAGACAACTGTCCCGAAGAGCTGGTGCAGTTCCTGCTGCACCAGTTCGGCCTGACCGAGCGGGACCTGTACAAGGTACACGGGCCGGTGAACCTGACCCGGCTGATGGCGGTGGGCAGCCTGGTGAATCGCCCGGATCTCACCTACCCGGGGTTCTCGCCCTCGGTGCCGAAGGGGATCCGCAACAAGGATGTGATTTTCGATGCCATCCGCAAGCAGCCGATCCTGATGCTGCACCCCTATGAGAGCTTCACCCCGGTGATCGATTTCCTGCGCCAGGCAGCGAAGGATCCGCAGGTGCTGGCCATTCGCCAGACCCTCTACCGCACAGGTGCCGATTCGGAAATCGTCGAGGCGCTGATGGACGCTGCCCGCCGCGGCAAGGAGGTCACTGCGGTGATCGAATTGCGGGCCCGGTTTGACGAGGCCGAGAACCTGGAGCTGGCCAGCCGGCTGCAGGAATCCGGTGTGGTGGTGGTCTATGGAGTGGTGGGTTACAAAACCCACGCCAAGATGATCCTGATCGTGCGCCGGGAAGAAGGGCGTCTCAAACGCTACGTCCACCTGGGCACCGGTAACTACCATGCGGGCAATGCCCGGCTCTATACGGACTACAGCTTCCTGTCTGCCGACGATGCCCTCGGTGACGATGTGAACAAACTGTTCCAGCAGCTCACCGGCATGGGCAAGGCGCTGAAGATCAAGAAGCTGTTTCACGCCCCCTTCACCCTGCACAAGCGCCTGATCGAGATGATCGACCGGGAGGCCGGCCACGGCACGGACGGACAGATCATCTTCAAGTTCAATGCCCTCACCGACCCGGAAGTGATGCTGGCCCTGTACCGGGCATCCCAGGCGGGGGTGAAGATCGACCTGATCATCCGGGGCATCTGCTGCCTGCGTCCCGGCGTGCCGGGGCTCTCGGAGAACATCCAGGTGCGGTCCATCGTGGGGCGTTTCCTGGAACACACCCGGGTCTACTGGTTTGGCAACAACGGCAAGCCGGAGGTGTTCTGCTCCAGTGCGGACGGCATGGTGCGTAATCTGGT
>JBMCIH010000054.1:0-8383 GCA_048617055.1 Marinobacter sp.
CAGGCGCTGGAGATGGCCCCCCGGGAAGCCGCCTTCCACGCTACCCGGGCCCAGATCCACGACGCCCTGGACAACCCGGACAAGGCCGGGGAGGACCTTGACCGCGCCGTGGAACTCTACCCGGAAATGTTCAGCTACCGTCTGATGCGGGGCATGAACCGGCTGGACAAGGGCAACCTTGACGGTGCCCGGGCCGACCTGGAAGCCTCCGCCGAGGTGGTACCCACCTCCATTGCCTACCTGCGCCTGGGCGACATCGCCGCAGAGGAAGGCAATCGCGACAGGGCCGTCTCCTACTACACCGAAGTGGCCAAAACCGAGGGCGAACTGGCGGAAGAAGCCAGACGCAAGCTCTCTCAGCTCCGGTAACACCATTCCCCGAGGGCAGGTAACCCCTGCCCTTGCTTTTCCCCCTGCCCTGTCACTTTCGCCAACATTGACTTGTTAGAGTAATAACTCTAAAACAACCCTATCGCCGCTCTGCAAAGGTACCACCCATGTTCGAAGCCCTCACCCGTTCCGCGGCCCTAGGGGCCCGGCGGCAATACGTCAGCGGCATGTTCCGTTTTATGGGCCATGCCCTGGAAGCCATCTCCCAGTTTGACGAGGCGGTTATCGACGAAGCCCGGGGCCTGCCAAAAGGGCTGGTATTCCAGATGACCGTACTGCCCTCCGGGCCCTCCCTTGCCCTGGAACATGCGGGGGACGGCAGGCTGCGTTACCTGGGCCACCGCCATGAAGGCAGGGTGGACCTGTCCATCCGCTTCAAGCACATGGCCCACGCCTTCCTGGTGCTGTCGTTCCGGGAGAAAACCGTAGAGGCCTTTGCCAATGATCGTATGGTGGTGGATGGTGATATCGGCCTGGCGGTACGGATGACCCGGATCCTCAATCGCCTGGAGAGCATCATACTGCCCCGCCTGATCGCCAGCCGGGCCGTCAAGGAATACCCGCAGGACCTGGGTCTGTTGCAGAAAATACCCGGTGCACTGGGCGTCTACCGTCGCGTGGCCACAGGCATGATCCGCGAGCTGAGGAAGGAGGCACTGCCATCATGAGTCGATATTACGAGTTCTACTGCCCGGTCAAGGTGATTGCCGGCGAAGCGGCGCTGGAGCATCTGCCCTACGAGCTGACCAGCATCGCCTCTACCCGCCCCATGATCGTCACCGACGCCGGAGTGCGCGCCGCCGGCCTGCTGGACCCGGTCATCACCGCATGCGAGGAAAGCGAGGTGACCATTGCGGCCATCTTCGATGAGGTTCCCCCTGACTCCTCCACCATCACCGTGCGGGACATCGCCAGGCTCTATCGCGAACAGCGGTGTGACGCCCTGATCGCCGTCGGCGGCGGCTCGTCCATCGATACCGCCAAGGCGGTCAATATACTGGTATCCGAGGGGGGCGATGATATCGCCGAATACAGCGGTGCGGGGGTGCTCACCCGGCCTCTGAAGCCATTCTTTGTGATTCCCACTACCGCCGGCACCGGGTCGGAGGTCACCTCCGTGGCGGTGATTGCGGACCGGGAGCGCTCTGTGAAGCTGCCGTTCAGTTCGTCGTTTCTATTACCCAACGCGGCCATTATCGACCCGCGCATGACCCTCACCCTGCCGCTGCCTATCACTGCGGCAACCGCCATGGACGCCCTCACCCACGCCACCGAGGCCTATACCTGCCTGGCCAAGAACCCCCTCAGTGACGCCTACGCCACCGCCGCGGTGAGCAAGATCGGGCGCTCATTGCTGGCGGTCATGGATAACCCCGGCGATGCCCGGGGCCGGCTGGAGCTGGCCGAGGCGTCCACCATGGCGGGCATCGCGTTCTCCAACTCCATGGTGGGCCTGGTGCACGCCCTGGGCCATGCCACCGGTGCCATCTGCCACCTGCCCCACGGCGTCTGCATGAGCCTGTACCTGCCCTTTGTTTTGGAATACAACCTGGAGCAGATCCGCGAGCCGCTTGCCGAACTGCTGCTGTATCTGGAAGGCGCGGAAGTCTGGGCCGCCACACCGGCGTCCCGGCGGGCCGAGGCCACCGTGTCGGCCATCCGCCACCTGCGGGACGAACTCCACCACCGCTGTGAGCTGCCCCGGACGCTTCGGGAGACCGGCAAGGTGACCGAAGACCAGCTGGAAAAAATCGCCCGCACAGCCCTGGATGACGGCTCCATTATCTACAATCCACGGGAGGCAACACTCAAAGAGGTTCGGGAGATACTTGATAAGGCCTGGGGATGAATAGCAAGTAAAGTATGGGTTGAACCGCAGAGCGAAACACGTGACAATCTCTCGCTTTAAGTCAAGCGGGCCAGAAAGCTCGCCCGAGCCAGCATTTGCCGGTCCTCCGGCCGGGAACCTGCGATTCACGGAGGCACTCAGGCCAGCCTCTTCGGTTCTGCAATGCCGGTGGTCACGGTGGAAAAACGCCTTATCAGGGTATCTTCTCTATGCTTCACCCAATCCGACGATGGCTCGTTGCGGCCATGGTTTCCCTGTTGCCCGGCGTGGTGCTGGCGGATCCGTCAGCAGACCGTGCGGAGCCGGCAGACGCCCCCGCCAACGGGGAGGATGCGGTCCTCAATCTCAACGTGTCCACCAGCGGCTATCCACCCTATCTGATTCATTATGATGACGGCAGTTATGGTGGCATCGTCTATGACCTGGTCACCCGCATTGCCGAGCGCCTGGGCTACCGGGTCGAGCCCCACGAGATACCCCGTAAACGTTTGACCAGCCTGATGCTCGAAGACCATATCGATGCCACGCCACTGGCCCGGGAATGGGCCGAGGACCCGGAGCGCTTCCTGTTCACCGACCCCATGGTTTCCATCCGTGAAGTCTTCTTCACGCCGGCGGATTCCGACTTCCGCTTCGAGGGTCTTGACGAACTGGAGGACATCACCCTGGTCACCCCGCTTGGCTATCAATACCCGGATCTTGAGCCGCTGTTTGCCAACGGCACCGTGGAGCGGTATCAAGTCTCCGACGACCGCGACGCCTTTACCTACCTGCTGCATGGCCGGGGTATGGATGCCGTGGTGGCCGATCTCGCCGTAGGCCAGTGGATCATTCGCCAGCAGGGCTGGCAGGGAGAGTTCAGGCACAGCCGCAAGGCCCTCAGCGACCATGGCTACCGCCTGATGCTGCGACCGGGCTGGCAGTCCTTTGCCGAAGCCTTCAACGATGAGCTGGCGAAGATGAAAGACAACGGCGAACTCGAGGCAATCCGCGACCGGTACCGCTGACTACTCCAGCCGCCTGAGCAGCAGCATCGGGCTGACCTGCAGTACCGGCCGCAACTGCCAGCGGCCCAGCAGGGCCAGCACGATGCCGCTGATCACGGGAATTGGCAGCACCACCTGCCAGTGCCAGCGGAAGTCTCCGCCGAACATGCGATACTGCAGGGCCCATACAGCGGTTTCCGCTGCCAGCACCCCCAGTACCCCGGCAATCACCCCCGCCAGACCGAATTCCAGCATGGTGCTGCGCACCAGCAGGGTCTGGCGTCCACCGAGGGTCCTCAGCAGTGCCCCTTCCCGTTGCCGGTCCCGCAGGGTTGCGCTGACCACGGCGGCCATGACCACCAGGGACGCGGCCAGGATCAGGGCCAGTATCGCCTCGATGGCCTGGGTAACCTGACGAACGATCTCCTGGATGCGGGCAATGATGTGGTCCACTTCCAGCAGGGATACCGTGGGGAAGGCCCTGGCGAAGTCGTTCAGGGCGGGTTTCTGTGACTCGGCCAGATGGAAACTGGTGATCCAGGTGGCCGGCATCCCCTCCAGGGCGCCGCCGGGAGGGAAGGCCATGTAGAAGTTGGGTTTCATACTTTCCCATTGCACGGTACGGATACTGGTCACCGGCTCGGCGATGGTGTCCGAACCGATGGTGAAGCCCAGCTCGTCCCCCACCCCAACTCCCAGCTGTTCGGCCAGTTCGGCTTCCACCGAGACGCCTTCGGTCTGCCCCTCCTCAAACCAGTCGCCGGCCACGATACGGTTGTCCTCCGGCAGGGAGTCCATCCAGGTCAGGTTCAGTTCCCGGTTGAGGGCGTTGACGTTGTCGTCCTTGCTCACCACCTGGCGCACCGGTTCCCCGTTGATTTCCGTCAGCCGGCCCCGGACCATGGGGTAGAGGGTATCCAGCCCCTGCCCCCGCTCTTCCCAGAACTCCGCCACTTCATCCACCGCCTCGGGTGAGATGTTGATCAGGAAGTGGTTGGGGGCCTGCTTCGGCAGCTGCGCCTGCCAGTCCGCCAGCAGCGACGAGCGCACCAGGATCAGGGTGCTGGCCAGCATCAGGGTCATGGCGAAGACCGCAATCTGCGACAGGCTGGCGCGGCGGTGGCGGTACAGCCCCACCAGTGCCAGGCGCCAGGCATTACCGCCCCCGGTTACCCGGCGCAGCGCCATCAGCATGATCCAGCCCAGCACCGCCAGTATGCCCAGCAGCGCCACCAGCCCGCCGATCAGTGCCAGCACCAGCATGACTTCACGGGCGTAAAGCCAGACCAGGCCGAAGATGGCCACCACGGCAATGACGATGTCGCCCCATGCCCGGCTGTCGGCTTCCCCCGGCTGGCTGCGCAGCACCCGCATGGCCGGCACATGCCTGAGCCTGCGGATGGGGGGATAGGCAAAGGCAAACAGCGACACCACCGACGTGGCCAGTGCCGGTGTCATGGCGGGCAGATCCACAGTAAACGGAATCTCCCGCTCCAGCACCCGGGCCATCAGGTGGTTCAGAAACCCGTACACCGGCAGCGCAACCAGCAGGCCGCCCAGGGTGCCCACCACACCCCAGGCCGCCAGCCGCAGCAGGTACGTGTGGCCGATGCGCCGGCCCGACAGGCCCAGAGTCTTGAGCAGGGCGACGGTGTCCCTCTGGCCCAGGGCAAACTGACGGCTGGCAACGGCCACCGCCACCGAGGCAAGCAGTACGGCGATACTGCCCCCGAGCAGCAGGAAACGCTCGGCCCGCTGCAGGGATTCGGACAGGGCCTCGCCGTCGCGGACACTCTCCCATTCGTGGGAAGGTTCCAGCCGGGGTTCGAGCCACCGGTGAAAGGCATCCAGGGCGGCTTCGTCACCGGCAAACAGGTTGACGTATTCGACCCTGCTGCCTTCCTGAATCACGCCGGTGGCATCCACATCGTCGGCATGCATCATCACCCGGGGGGCCAGGCCCGCCAGGTTGAAGCCTCCGTCCGGCTCCCGCACCAGCAGACCGGACACGGTCAGCTCAAGGTTGCCAATCTCGACGCTGTCGCCCACCTCCAGCTCCAGCAGGCGCATCAGGCGGGGGTTGAGCCAGGCTTCGCCGGGGCGGGGGCCGCGGTCAAGCCGTTGGCGCTGCGAACCGGCATCCTGCTGGTACTCGACCTGGCCCCGCAGGGGGTATTCATCACTGACCGCCTTGACGGACACCAGCTGGAAACGATCACCACCGCTGAGCATGGTGGAGAATTCCACCATGCGGGCGGTCTCCAGCCCCCGCGACCGTGCCTCTTGCCGCCAGTCCGCCGGTATCGGCTTGCCGTGTTCCGCCTCCAGCTGGCGGTCGGCGGCCAGGAAGGAGCTGGCCGAGGTAATCAGGGTGCGCTGCAACTGGCTGGCAAACAGCGCGATGATGGCCACCGTGGCGACGGCAATCACCAGGGCGCTGAGCACCACCCTGACGTCCCGCTGGCGCCAGTCCCGGGTTACCGCGCCCAATCTCCGGCTGGCCGACATCAGGCAGATACCTCCCGGCTGGAGTCCAGGTGCCCCGCCTCGATGGTCAGCCGCCGCTGGCAGCGGGCGGCCAGGGTTTCATCGTGGGTGACCATCACCAGCGTGGTGCCCTGCTCCCGGTTCAGGGCCATCAGCAGTTCCTGGATTTCCTGGCCGGTCTGGTTGTCCAGATTGCCGGTGGGCTCGTCGGCGAACAGGATCACCGGCTCACAGGCAAACGCCCGGGCAATGGCGACCCGTTGCTGCTCGCCGCCGGACAGCTGCCGAGGGGTATGCCTCAGCCGGTCCCCCAGGCCCACCCGCTCCAGCAGCTCCCGGGCCCGGGCGCCGGGATTGTCAAAGTCCGCCAGCTCAAGCGGCAGCATCACGTTCTCCAGCGCCGTGAGCGCCGGCAGCAACTGGAACGACTGGAACACAAAGCCCACCCGGCGCGCCCGCAGGGCCGCCCGCTGGTCTTCAGTGAGACGGCTGATGGCCTCGCCTTCCAGCACCACCTCGCCCTCAGACGGAGTGTCCAGCCCCGCCAGCAGCCCCAGCAGGGTGGTCTTGCCGGAGCCGGAGCGGCCGACGATGGCTACCGATTCGCCCCGCTTGATTTCAAGGCTGACCCCTTGCAGGATGGTGAGTGACTCCCGGCCCAGGTCAACACGCTGGGTCAGGTTGCTCGCCGTCAGGATGGGTTCGGAAGGCTGGGTGGGGCCGCTGGAAAGGTCTGTCACATCTGCTCCGGGAACTGATTCAGTGTCTGTCGCTCTCAGGGTGCGTTGTTCAACGAAAGAGGACGCTCGATGTTCGCTATGCCTATAGGTACGGTATTTTCGTGCCGGAGATCAATCCTTTTTGTACTCTGGCTGATGGCTTCCCTGGCCTTTGCCCTGCCCGCCGGTGCCACTGACAGGACCCTTCTGGTGATGGGCGACAGCCTCAGCGCCGCCTACGGCGTCGAGTCCGGCACCGCCTGGGTCAACCTGCTGCGGACCCGGCTGGACCAGCACGACAGCGGCGACTGGCGGGTGGTCAACGCCAGCATCAGCGGCGAAACCACCGATGGCGGCGCCCGCCGGTTGCCGGATCAGCTCGACAAACACCAGCCGGATATTGTGATTATCGAGCTTGGCGGCAACGATGGCCTGCGGGGTTTCCAGCCCCCGGTTATCCGCGACAACCTGTCGGCCATGATCGAGGCCTCGCAGGATGCCGGCGCCCGGGTCCTGCTGGTGGGCATGCAGATCCCGCCGAACTACGGCGAACGCTATACCCGCCTGTTCGCGGATATGTACCCGGAACTGGCGGAAGAGTACGACACCGCCCTGGTGCCCTTTTTCCTGGAAGGAGTCTACAACGGCGAGCGGATGATGCAGGAAGACGGCATTCACCCCACCGACGAAGCCCAGCCCCAACTGCTGGAGAACCTCTGGCCCCACCTGGAACCCCTGCTGGAGAAGGAAGCCGTGGCAACGAACCGGTAGCGGCCGCCCCCCGTCAGTCCACCAGCGGCTGCAGGAAATCCAGCGCCCGCTGTTCCGACCAGTACCAGCCCGCGGGGTGGCGCTGCACAAAACCCACATGGCCGCCGTGACGGGTCACTTCCAGCCGGGCCCAGGGTCCCAGAACCTCCGGAGCCTCAGGGAAACAGCCCGGCGACAGGAACGGGTCATCAGCAGCATTGACCACCAGCGCCGGCACCCGGATCTGATTCAGGCGGTACAGCGAGGAAGCCCGGCGCCAGTAGTCCCGGGCGCTTTCGAAACCGTGCAGGGGCGCCGTATAGCGCTCGTCAAACTGATGGAAGCTGCGGATCTCATCGTAGCCCTCCATGCTGATGAGATCGGGAAAGCGCCGCGCCTTCTCCGCCATCTTGGGCCGCAGGTCCCGGAGAAACCGGGCCATATAGAGCCGCCGGCTGCGACGGGCCAGTACGTCGGCGCCCCCGGCCAGGTCACAGGGCACGGAGAAGGTCACCGCGCCGGCAATGCGGCTGTCCACCGCCTCACCCTGCTCACCGAGATACTGCAGGGTCAGGTTGCCACCCATGCTGAACCCTGCCAGCGCCAGGGCCCGGTAGCCCTGCCCCAGCCCATGGCGAACCACCAGATCCAGGTCACCGGTGGCGCCGCTGTGATAGAAACGGGGCTGACGATTCATCACCCCGCCACAGGACCGGTAGTTCCAGGCCAGCACATCCCAGCCCCGGGCCAGCAGCACACGGGCAAGCCCCAGCACATAGGGCCGCCGGCTGTGACCCTCAAGCCCGTGGCAGATCACCGCCACCCGGTCAGAGCCCTGGCGGTACCAGTCGAGCCAGAGCTCATCCTCATCCGGCGTGGCAAGGGTTTCCACCACAGGACCGGACAGCGACACCCGCCGGAACAGGGTCGGCCATATGGACTGGGCATGGCCATTGCGAAGCCATACCGGTGCCCGGTATGTGGCCGTGGACGAGACCGTCAGAAACGCCGGATTCTGGCTCTCGGAAACCGCTGTATCAGTCATAGGGATTTTTCGATTGCTGAGTTTTCAGGGGCTTGACCCCACCCCCCAAAGACCTTAATATGCGCGCCATCTCAATGCCAATCCCCGATAGCTCAGTTGGTAGAGCAACGGACTGTTAATCCGTTTGTCCCTGGTTCGAGCCCAGGTCGGGGAGCCA
>JBMCIH010000055.1:0-8303 GCA_048617055.1 Marinobacter sp.
CATCTTGCTTGCCAGTTCAGAAGCTATGCAATTGGAGTTTTTACACAGCCTCCAAAGCCGGCCTTTTTACGGACGTCTGTCCGGACTTACTTCTGGGCGGAGCGCTCAAGCATGCGACGGGCACGCTCGTTGGCTTCCTCTGCAGACTCCTGAGCTTCTTTGGCTTCTGCCAGGGCCTGCTCTGCGCGACGCAGGGCGGTGTTTGCCTTGCGGTCAGCGTTGTTGGCGGTGCTCAGGGCGTTGCCGGCGGTCTGCTCTGCAGAGCTGGCAGTTGCGTTGGCTTCGTCAATGGCAGCCTGGTCAGTGGTGGCACAGCCGGCAGTCAGAGCGGTAGCCAGTGCAAACCCTGCGATTGTCAACTTACGCATGTCTAGAATCCCCTTATTGGTCGTTATACTTCCTGTGGTGCAGAAGTTCTGAATGAATAACATCCTGTCAAATCGGGCCCGACGGAGGACCGCCGGAATCGGTAACAGTGTAAAACACTCCAGATTAAAATGTTAACTCGGGATACGTAAAAGTTCTTAGGTGATTACGCAAACTTAAGTCTGTATTCAAGAACCTTCTGAAATCATCAGGGTTTTTGCAGCGTTCCGGGTGAGGCGCCCGTCAATCAGGGCAGAATCCGGATGGGCGTGCCCACATCCACCAGCTGCCATATTTCATCCATCTCCTCGTTGGTTACGGCGATGCAGCCGTCCGTCCAGTCCAGCCCTCGGTAGGCAAACGCCAGGTCGCCAACCTCATTGGGCAGGCCGTGTATCATGATATTGCCACCGGGCTCCAGGCCCCAGGCAGCGGCCAGCTCCCGGTCCTTGCGGTTGGGGTAGGATATCCGGATGGACTTGTGGAACTCGCTGTTAGGATTGCGAAAATCCAGAGTGTAGCGCCCTTCCGGGGTACGGCTGTCCCCTTCGTACAGCTTGTGACCTTCCGGTGTCCTGCCCAGGGAGATCCGGTAGCTGCGAACCACCTGACCGTCGGCCAGCAGATCAAGGCGCCGCTCACCCTTGCGCACCACCACCTCGCTGACCGTGCTGACATCCCTGCTGGTGGGGGACTCCGCCATGGCCAGGGTGCGGACTTCGGCGCCATGGGTTAACGGAGCCATTATCGCCAGGGTCAGAATCAGCGGCATCAGCAAGGCAGTGCGGAAAAAGGTCGGTACTGAGGTCATGGCTTGGCAGCAGGATCCGTAAAACAAAAAGGAATTGGTCATTTTATAGCACAATGCTGAGGTTGCGCGTAGGTAACATTTGTGGGGATATGTCACAGAAGATGTCGCTGCCGGGTATTTGTTAGCCCGACTCAGGAACCGGTCATCTTGAGCCCCACCTTGGTGACCCGGTCGGCCTCGGTGGCCCTTGCCACCAGCACGACCGGACCCAGGGTGACCTTGTCGCCCACCACCGGATGGCCCTTGGTCTTTTTGGCAAAGCATTCCGCCAGGGAAAGCTCCGGCGGCAGCTCGTCGAACTCGATGCCATAGACCTGCTCCACATCCCCCAACAAGGCATCGCCATTGAGCACGAAGTCGCCGAAGAACGTCCGTTCGGCCAGATGCCCCGGGGCCTGCTTGCCGGAAAGCGAATTGCCAAGCTCGGGGAGGGCACTGGAAACCGCGAACACAGCCACGACATCACCCCTGGAAATCTCCAGGTCGGGCCGGGGCGGCAGGCACCTCTGGTGACGGAATATGCCGGCAATGGCTGCATTCTCCGGCAGCTGCAACTGGCCCAGGGGCCGCGGGTCCTCCCAGCGGTCGCCCCGCAGCGGAAACAGCATCAGTTCATGGTCACCGGCCGCAGCCACATCCAGGGGCAGGCGTCGGTCAGGCTCGCCCATGGCCGGCACCTCCAGCCGGAGCTTGCGGGCCAGCGGCGCCAGGGAACTGCCCGGCACCACCAGGGATACCAGCACGATAAAGAACGCGAAGTGGAAGATATCCCGGGCCTCTGGCAATCCCGCCATGACCGGGAAAAGCGCCAGTACGATGGGCACCGCACCCCGCAGGCCCACCCAGCTGATGAAGGTCAGCTCCCGCCAGTTGAAGCCGAACGGCCAGAGCGTGCTGAACACCGCCAGCGGGCGGATCACGAATATCAGGGCAAGCGCCAGAATCAGACCGCCACCGGCCAGGGGTACCAGGTCCGAGGGGCTGACCAGCAGCCCCAGCATCAGAAACAGGCACAGCTGGGCCAGCCAGGCCAGGCCGTCGTGTACCTGGAGGATCATGGGCATCATGCGCACCGGCCGGTTACCGACGATTACCCCCGCCAGATAAATGGCCAGGAACCCGCTGCCCCCAAGCAGGTTGGTGCCGGCGAAGACGCAGAGCCCGGCAGCCCCCACCATCAGGGGATACAGCGCCGCCATCAGCCGCACCCGGTTGGCCATCTCCACCACCAGAAAACCCCCGATGACGCCAATCACGATACCGATCCCGAACTGCTGCACCAGCATGGTGAACCCGTCCACCAGGCCGGAAGCCCCGCCGGCGCTGATCATGCTGACCAGCATCAGGGTAAGGAAGATGGCCATGGGGTCGTTGCTGCCGGACTCGATTTCCAGAGTGGCACTGACGCGCTCGTTCAGGTGCAGGCCATGGCCCTGAAGCAGGGAAAACACCGCGGCGGCATCCGTTGACGAGATGATGGCGCCGATCAGCAGCGCGACCATCCAGTGCAGGTCAAACACCAGCCAGGCACAGAGGCCGCCGAGCACGGCGGTAACCAGAACCCCGACCGTTGCCAGCAGCAGCGCCGGCTTGAGCCCGACCCGGAAGGTATCCGCCCGGGTGCGCATGCCGCCATCGAGCAGAATCACGGCCAGTGCAAGGTTGGCGATAACAAAGGCCAGCTCGAAGTCATCGAAGCGGATACCGCCGGCACCGTCTTCCCCCATCACCATGCCCACGCCCAGAAAGATCAGCAGTACAGGCATGCCCAGCCGGCTGGAAAGGGGGCTGAGCAGGATGCTCATAACGAGCATCGCGGCACCGATGAGTATCAGGTAGGGATCCATGCACACTCCAGTAGGGTTGTCTTCCAATACTAGCTGACCCGGTTGCCCGGTACTTCCTCGCGTGTGAGGGGTCAAAAGCGGTCGGGTATTGCCTGTTCCTGCAGGCAGGCTTATATTGAGCCCTGCGCGGGTGTAGCTCAATGGTAGAGCAGAAGCTTCCCAAGCTTAAGACGAGGGTTCGATTCCCTTCACCCGCTCCATTCTGATTTTCAGGAACAGCCGACATCCTTTCCCGAAGCGTTCTGTGATAGTCCAAGCCTCTGCCAAAGCTACCGGGAGGGCGCCTTGGGCTCAGGCGGCTGCAGTGATCGGAATACAGGTTCCGGCAGGTCAGGGCCGGCGGGAATTGCCGGCATTGCAGGCGTGCGGCTCAGGTGCCCGTGTGCTGAAGTTTCCCTTGCAAGCGCGTTCGCCAGCTCTGACTTGTTCATCTTTGACCGTCCGCTGATGTGATGTTGGCTGGCCAGGGATGACCGCGGGTGCAGTGGAAAGACTGCCCGGGTTATCGGTGGAAAATGCCGGCCACCTGGGCTTGAACTGGACAGAGTCTACTTGGCGTCCTGTTTGTGCCCGGTGCTCTGCCAGGGCCAGCGACCGGTGAGTTCCACTTCGAGGGTGAAGCTGAGAAAGGTCCGGATCAGCACCACGATGGCGAGCACCCCCACCGTTTTGAAGGTAAGCTCCACGGCGACCGTGTGAATAATGTCGGCTGCAACCAGAAACTCCAGGCCAAGCAGTATGCCCCGGCCCAGCCGCTGGCGAAGCTGCTGGAAAACCCGGGATGAGTCCTGTTTCTGAACCAGGCGGACCCCGGCCTGGATTAACGCGTAAACCGCCATCACGGTGATGATGCCGATACCCAGTGCCTCGATCAGCGCCGCGCACCACTCCGGAACTTTGCCAAGCAGTTCTGTCACACCGTCTCCTTAACCTGACTGTCTCGTACACCGGGGTTTAGCCCCCGGATCATGGGACGATCACCGCCTTCAGCCACCCGGGCTGGCGGGTGTCAAACTCCTTATAGGCATCAAGGATAGAAGGAATTTCCTCTTTCCGGGTGATCAGCCTTGTCGGGTCGATCCGGCCGGAGCGGACCAAGTCGATCAGTGGCTGCATGTACTTGCGGTGATTGCAGTTACCCATGCGGACAGTGATATTGCGGTTCATGGCCAGGCCGATGGGAAACACTTCGTCATTGGGCGGGTACACCCCGATAATGGACAGGGTCCCGGCTTTCGCCAGCGCGCTGATGGCCCAGCGCTGGGCCTGGGAGGGCGCCCTGCCGGGCTGCCATAGTTCGCCGTTCGGGTTCTGCCTGGGTGCAACCTGTTCCCGCTCCTGGCGGTATTCGTCGTCCTCCTTCGCGGCAGGGCCATGGTGGGGGCACTCCGCATCCACACCCACCGCATCGACCGCGCAATCAGTGCCAATACCGCCGGTCAGCGCCTGAATTGCCTCGACGGGGTCTTCCCGGCTGAAGTCGATCACCTCCGCACCCTGGGCCCGGGCGGCTTCCAGCCGGTCGGGAATCTGGTCGATGGCAAAAATGCGGCCCGCTTTCATCAGCTTGGCCGAGGCGATCACGAACTGACCCACCGGGCCGCAGCCGAACACCGCCACGCTGTGCCCGGGCTTGATATCCGCCAGTTCGGCGCCGAAGTAGCCGGTCGGGAAGATGTCGGACAGCAGGATGGCCTGGTCGTCGCTGACCTCATCCGGCAGTTTGAACAGGTTGACCGGGGCGTTGGGTATGCGGGCCTTTTCCGCCTGGAGTCCATCGAAGGAGCCGGTAGCTTCTGGCCCGCCATAGAATGAGGTGCCCGCCTGTTTGCCGTTCGGGTTCATGTTGTCGCACTGGGCAAAATAGCCGGCCCGGCAATAGGAACAGTAGCCGCAGGCGATGGTGGAGGGTATGACCACCCGGTCCCCGACGGAGAAGTTGCGGACATCTTCGCCGATCTGCTCGATGACGCCGACCCCTTCGTGCCCAAGGATAGTCCCCGTTTTCATGCCCGGCACGGTGCCGCGGACAAAGTGGAGGTCTGTACCACAGATGGCACTGGTGGTTATGCGAACGATTGCGTCTGTGGATTCCCTCAGTTCGGGCTCGGGAACATCCTCCAGCCGGATATCTCCGACATTGTGAAACACCACCGCTTTCATGACAGGCTCCTTTGTGCATTCGCTGATTGGATGGGAACTTCTGCAATCAGCAGGCAGCAAGGACAGTGCCATCGGCGGGCGGGCCTGACTGAGGGCAGAGGGAGCCGGCAGTGCCGGCCAGAAGCGGTGGTGCGGCGGGTAAGATTTACTGCCCCGGCTGGTAAGATTTGCCGTTTTGGTCTCGGCGCCCGGGATCCCCAGAACGGGCCGATGCTGTTGTTGTAAGTGCCAGCCATTTTGAGCCTTCCTGGAACTTTGGTGGCTACCGTGGCCTGAGCACAGCCTGGTGGCTGTATCAGCTCAAGGGCGACGAGGACGCCGCTGAGCTGTTCACCGGCGACTGCACGGCCTGTGAGATGTCGGGCTGGGAAATCGAACGCAAGAACTTCTGATCAGTTCCCACATCGAGCCGGGTCCCCGGGCCCGGCTCACACTTCTTCCGCTATCCGGGGTCCGGCCCCGGGCCCCTGTCAGTGCAGTTTCAGCCTCGGCTGCATGGCCCGGCTGACCCGGTCCATGGCCCAGATGATGGCGGTCCTCAGCGGCCCATGCAGGGCGTTCTGGTGCATGCGGTACAGAGACGCATAGAACAGCCGGGCCACCTTGCCCTCCACATACATGGAGCGGCCGGACAGGTTGCCCATCAGGTTGCCCACCGTGGTGTAACGGCTGAAGTTGATCAGTGAGCCATGATCGCGGTAGACAAAGGGCACCGGCTCGGCGCCCTCCAGACGGTGGCGGAGCGTCCTGAACAGGGTACTCGCCTGCTGGTGGGCGGCCTGGGCCCGGGGCGGAACCGGCCGGTCCGACCCCGGCTGCGGGCAGGCTGCACAGTCGCCAAAGGCGAAGATGTCCGGATCGGTGACGGACTGCAGGGTCTGTTTCACCATAACCTGGTTACTGCGGTTGGTTTCCAGGTCCAGCTGGGCAAGCCATGCCGGCGCCTTGATACCGGCGGCCCAGATGGTGATCTCCGAAGGTATTTCCGTGCCGTCCTTCATCACCACGGCATCGCTGCGCACTTCGGCCACCGGCTGGCCGGTCAGCACATGGATGTGCTGGCGTTGCAGTTCCCGGGTCGCCGCCAGCGACAGCCTGGGTGGTAAGGCCGGCAGGATCCGGTCCGCCGCTTCGATCACGGAAATGCGGATGTCATCGGGCGCCACGTGGTTCATGCCGTAGACCGGCAGTTCCCGGGAGGCGAGACGAAGCTCCGCCGCCAGTTCCACACCGGTGGCCCCGGCACCGATGATGGTGATGGGCAGCTGGTGGTCCAGCCCCTCCCTGGCATTGTGGTTCTTGCGCAGGAAGGCATTGAGCATCAGGTTATGGAAGCGCCGGGCCTGGGGAAGACTGTCCAGGAACAGGCAGTGGTCCTGGGCGCCGGGTGTGCCGAAGTCGTTGGCGGTGCTGCCCACGGACAGTACCAGGGTGTCGTAATGGATGTGACGCTCGGGCACCACCTCGTTGCCGTCACTGTCCAGAAAGGGCGCAATGACAATCCGGTGGTTGTGGCGGTCCAGGCCGGACATGCGGCCGAGCTGGAATTCGTAGTGGTGTTTGCGGGCATGGGCCCGGTAATTGATTTCGTTGGCATTGGCGTCCAGCGAGCCGGACGCCACTTCATGCAGCAGGGGCTTCCAGACGTGGGTCAGCCCGGCGTCCACCAGGGTGATGCGGGCCTTGCCCTTGCGCCCCAGCTTGTTGCCCAGGCGGGTGACCAGTTCCAGGCCGCCGGCGCCGCCGCCGACCACCACGATATGATGTGCGTTTTCCATTGCCTGTACTTCCTGTAAATGAACACAGGCAGGGGCCCTGACTGGCAGGACCCCTGGCTCTGTTCACTGGTATCGGGATGCGTCGCCGGGACCCGCCACCGCCTGGCGGAGCGGTGGTCTTCGGGTCCGGTCTGTTGTTGTTATGGCAGGTCGGTGACTGCGCCGCTGGAGGCGGAGCTGACGGTGCGTGCGTACTTGGCCAGTACCCCACGGGTCACCCGGGGCGCCGGGGGCTGCCAGGCCTGGCGGCGCCGCTCCATTTCCTCTTCGGATACGGCCAGGTCAATGGTGTTGTTGACCGCGTCGATGGTGATGGTATCACCATTTTCCACCAGTGCGATGGGTCCGCCTTCGGCTGCCTCGGGGGTGATATGGCCCACCACGAAACCATGGCTGCCGCCGGAGAAGCGCCCGTCGGTGATCAGCGCCACATCACTGCCCAGGCCCCGGCCCATGATGGCAGAGGTGGGGCTGAGCATTTCCCGCATGCCCGGGCCGCCCTTGGGACCCTCATAGCGGATCACGAGCACATCGCCGGCCCCCACGGAGCCATCCAGGATGCGGGCCTGGGCCTCTTCCTCGGAGTGGAACACCTTCGCGGTGCCGGTAAAGTGGGTGCCTTCCTTGCCGGTGATCTTGGCCACCGAGCCGGTGGGGGCCAGGTTGCCGAACAGGATGCGCAGGTGGCTGTCCGCCTTGATGGGGTTGTCGAAGGCATGAATGATGTCCTGTCCCTCGGGGTAGGGGTCCACCTTTGACAGGTTTTCCGCCAGGGTGCGGCCGGTGACCGTCAGGCAGTCGCCATGGAGCAGGCCCCGGTCCAGCAGCATCTTCATCAGCGGCTGGATGCCGCCGATGGCCACCAGCTCCGACATCATGTAGTGACCGGAGGGCCGCAGGTCCGCCAGCACCGGTACCTTCTTGCCGATCTGCACGAAGTCGTCGAGGCTCAGTGCCACCCCGATGGTGCTGGCCATGCCCAGCAGGTGCAGTACGGCGTTGGTGGAGCCGCCCAGGGCGATGACCACGGTGATGGCGTTCTCGAAGGCCTTGCGGGTCATGATATCGGACGGTTTGATGTCCTCTTCCAGCAGCTTCAGAACCGCGGCACCGGCGGCCTCGCAGTCTGCCAGCTTGGTGTCGGACACCGCATTCTGGGCGGAGCTGCCGGGCAGGCTCATGCCCATGGCCTCGATGGCGGAGGCCATGGTGTTGGCGGTGTACATGCCGCCGCAGGAACCCGGGCCGGGGATGGCGGTTTCCTCGATCTGCTTTACTTCGATCAGGTCCATGTTGCCCTGGGCATGGGCGCCCACCGCCTCGAACACCGAGATGATG
>JBMCIH010000056.1:0-8220 GCA_048617055.1 Marinobacter sp.
ACTCGGGCTCCGGTCTGTTCCGCCAGGATCGGTGCGCCGGAGATAAGGTCTTCATTGCGATGGGTCTCGAAAATATGCGTTATGCGGCAACCGGCTTTGGCGGCCTCTTCCTGATAGATATCGCAGTCGCGGCGAGGGTCGATCACAAAGGCCTGGCCGTCGTTACCCGCCAGATAGGAAAGATGAGACAGTCCTTCCGACTTGATCTTTCGTATGAACATGGTGGCCTCCTGCAGATACGGATGTGCACTGATCAGAAATAGCACACAGAGCAGTTAGAGGAGGGAAAACAGGATTACAGATGCTGGCAGGAATATTACGAACTCGCCATGAGACTCCACTCCGGCAGCGTCGGGCCACCGGAGTGGAGAAAGCAGCGGAGGTCAGCCCTGCCTGAAGCCTTTCTCGATGCGCTCACCGATGGTCTGATCAATGTTCTTCCAATACTGGAAGGCCCGGGACAGCACCGGTTCCTCGACGCCCTGTTTGAGGTGGCCGATCACGTTATTGACCAGCCGGTCCCGGGCGGCCTCATCCATGACCTTGTTGATCAGCTCGTTGGGCTGGCTATAGTCGTCATCCCCTTCCCGCAGGGTGTAGGGGGCGTGCACCATATCGCCGCTGGTGTGCCAGGCGGAGTCGTTGGGGTAGCGTTGTTCGTCGGCGCTGGGGCCGCCTTTGGAATTGGGGGCATAGACCGGGTCCGATACGTTGCTTACCCGCATGAGGCCGTCCTTGCTGTAGCTGTGCACCGGGCTCTGGGGCGCGTTCACCGGAATCTGCTTGTAGTTGACCCCCAGGCGGGCCCGGTGGGCGTCGGCGTAGGAGAATACCCGTGCGATCAGCATCTTGTCCGGGCTGATGCCGATGCCCGGCACCAGGTTATTGGGCTCGAACGCCGCCTGCTCGATTTCGGTGTGGAAGTCCGTCGGGTTGCGGTTCAGGGTCAGCTTGCCTACCTTGATCAGCGGATAGTCGCCGTGGGGCCAGACCTTGGTCAGATCGAAGGGGTTGATGCGGTAGGTTTCCGCCTCTTTGAACGGCATGATCTGCATGTACAGGGTCCAGGTCGGGTAATTGCCCCTCTTGATGTTGTCGAACAGGTCCCGGCGGTGGAAATCCGCATCCTCGCCGGCCATCCGGTCCGACTCCTCCTGTGTCATGCACTCGATGCCCTGGTCGGTCTTGAAGTGGTACTTCACCCAGAACTTCTCGCCCTGGGCATTCACCCACATGTAGGTGTGGCTGGAATAGCCGTTCATATGGCGCCAGGTTTTGGGTATGCCCCGGTCGCCCATCAGCCAGGTGACCTGGTGGGCGGACTCCGGCGACAGGGTCCAGAAATCCCACTGCATGTCGTTGTCCCGCAGGTCGTTGTCGGCCCGGCGCTTCTGGGACCGGATAAAGTGCTGGAACTTCATGGGGTCACGCACAAAGAAGACGGGCGTGTTGTTGCCCACCATGTCGTAGTTGCCTTCGGTGGTGTAGAACTTCACTGAGAAGCCCCGGGGGTCTCGCCAGGTATCGGGACTGCCGCGTTCGCCGGCCACGGTGGAGAACCGCAGCACCACGTCAGTTTTCACGCCTTTCTGGAACACGGCGGCCCGGGTGTAGGGGCTCATGTCCTCGGTCGTCTCGAAATGGCCGAAGGCACCGCCGCCCTTGGCGTGGGGCTGCCGCTCCGGGATCCGCTCCCGGTTGAACTGGGCCATCTGCTCGATCAGGTAATGGTCGTGGAGCAGCAAAGGGCCGTCAGGACCTACCGACAGTGAATGCTCATCACTGGCGACAGGAATGCCCGCATCGGTGGTGGTCGGCTTGTCGTTCGCCATGGTCTCATCTCCTCATCGTTATGGTTCGGAGCGATGTTGGCAGGACTGCATTACAGACGCCGGCAGCCTGTGGGACAGGCATCCGGTGGGTAAAACCTGAACATCGGCAACTTGTGTCAGGGTCAGTGGATATCTATAGGCGACCTGTTGAGCTTTGGCCAGCCGCAAGCGAGGGAGTTTCGCTATAGGTGCGATACAGAAAACAAATACCTGCCTTGTCCGGAGCGTCAGCGGGTGTAAAAGCCGTGTAACATGGGCCTGGACTACTCCCGGGCACCGGCGGTACCGACACCGCTGGTTCAGCCAGGGCTGGCACGGCCGCTGGCAACTGTGGAACTCTACCGGTCATCGGGGGCGGCTGGCACTCTTCGTCATAAGATGACTAATGGTTCATTTTCGGTCGCCCGCCTGAGGTTCTATCTTGTCAGGAAAACCATGCAAACACGTCAGGAGTCACCAACGGTTTCCCGAGAGGCGACCGTCCACCATGAATGAGCCTCACAACCTACAGGATGTTCTCGACCGGATCAGTCAATCGATCAGTCAGGAACAGTCAGTGACCTTCGGGGCTATTCTCGACACCGTTGGCCGGCGCTCCTACGGGCCGGTGCTGCTGACCATCGGCATTCTGCTGGTGTCTCCCCTCAGTGCCATCCCCGGCGTACCCACACTGAGCGGGGTACTGGTTCTGTTCATTTCCTCGCAGATGCTGATTCTGCGCGAGGGCTTCTGGCTGCCGGGCTGGCTGGTCAACCGCACGCTGCCCAGCGACAAGCTGATGCGGGGCATCCGCTTTCTCGAACCGGTGGCCCACTATATCGACGCCCGGCTCCATGCACGGCTGGTAACGGTGGTGAGGGGCCCGGGAAGCTACCTGATCGGGAGCGTCTGTATGGCCATTGCCTGCGCCATGCCGCTGATGGAAATCGTTCCCATGTCTGCCACGGCGGCGGGGTTTACCCTGGCCGTGTTTGGTCTGGCCCTGGTGGCCATGGACGGGTTGCTGGCATTGCTGGGGCTTATCTTCGCCGCCACCATTGCCGGCCTGATCACCGCGAACACCGTCTGACAGCACCCGGGATGCGCCGGACCAGCTAGCGTCTGCATTGATGACGTATTGCCAGGCCGACTGACAGAGGTCAGGATGAGGAACTCTTTCAAACCCTGCGAGGGAGCTATTCATGCCTTATGTAAACATCAAGATCACTGACGAGAATGTCTCTGCTGAAGACAAGAAGGCCCTGATCGAAGGAGCTACCAGGCTGCTGCAGGACGTGCTGGGCAAGAACCCGGCCACTACGGTGGTGATCATTGATGAGGTGAATACCGACAACTGGGGCATAGCCGGCGAGCCGGTAACGGAAAGGCGGAAGCTGGGGCAGTAGCCCCGGGTTGTCATGTTTCTGCTGGAGCCCGACAGCTGGAGTCTGGGCCAGGCGGTTATTGTCTTTGGCCTCTGTGCGCTGGTCATTGCCACAGCCGGTACCCGGGTCACCCGCGTGGTGGATCAGCTGGCGGACCGTACCGGCCTGGGCGAGGCCACGGCCGGTGCGGTATTGCTGGGGGCGTCCACTTCACTGGGTGGCTCGGTGCTGTCGGTTACCGCCGCCTGGAACGGGCACCCCGAACTGGCGATAAGCAACGCGCTTGGCGGTATTGCCGTACAGACGTTCTTTCTTGCAGTGGCGGACATGGTGTACCGCCGGGCCAACCTGGAGCATGCCGCCGCCTCTGTTGCCAACCTGATGCAGAACGGGCTGCTGATCTCGCTGCTGTCGATCATCATGCTGGCCCCCATGTTGCCGGAGGTCACGGTGCTGGGGGTGCATCCGGTGACGCCGGTGATCTTCAGCTTTTACCTCTACGGCCTGCGCCTGGTCCAGCGGGCGTCCGACAGTCCCATGTGGCGGCCCGCCGTAACCCGTGAAACCCGGGAGGACGTGCCCGACGATACTCAAACCATGCCCTCGCCACAGCGCCTGTGGGTGGAATTCCTGCTGCTTGCGGGGATTCTGGGGCTGGCCGGCTGGGCGCTGGAGCCCTCGGCAACCACGATTTCCCGGGAGGCGGGCATCAGCCAGACCGTGGTGGGGGTGATGCTCACGGCGATCAGCACTTCGATTCCCGAGCTGGTCACCTCGGTGGCGGCGGTGCGGCGGGGGGCGCTGACCCTGGCCGTGGGCGGTATCATTGGTGGCAATGCCTACGACACCCTGTTCACCGTGGTATCTGATGTTGCCTACCGCGAGGGCTCCGTGTACCACGCCATGAGCGAGGAGTCGCAATTCTGGGTGGCGCTGACCGTGCTGATGTCCAGCATCCTGATGATGGGCCTGATCCGCCGCGAGCGTCACGGTCCGGGAGGCATCGGCGTGGAAAGTTTTGCTATCCTTGTGCTTTATCTTGGCGGGGTCGCCCTCTTGCTGACCTGAACCGGTCACCGCCCTGTCTGTATCCATGTCAAAACGGCGTCAGCCGGAGGAGCTCGATGGAGCGTTTCGAGAAAGTACTGGAAGCCGGCATCTTTGCCAGTCGCTGGCTGCTGGCTCCCTTCTTTGTGGGCCTTATCCTTGCCATACTGGTTTTGCTGGGGAAGTTCTTCAAGGAACTGTTATCGCTGGTTGCAGGTATGTGGAGCGCGCCGGACTATGATGTGGTCATCTCGATCCTCACCCTGGTGGACACCGCCCTGATCGCCAGCCTGCTGCTGATCATCATTTTCAGCGGCTACGAAAATTTCGTGTCCAAGATCGGTGTCGGAACCCATGAGGACCGCCCGGCATGGATGGGCAAGGTGGGCTTTGCCGACCTGAAGCTGAAACTGATCGGCGCCATCGTGGCCATCTCGGCGGTGGAGCTACTGAAGGCTTTCCTGGTGAGTGAGCAGTACACCAACGAACAGCTGGGCTGGAAGGTGGGTATCCACTTCACCTTTGTCCTGTCCGGCGTGCTGTTTGCCGTGACCGACTGGGTTTCGGAAGCCCGCAAACGCAGCCACTGATGACGCCAGGCAGGGCTCCCGCCTCTGTTTATTGCGGATGACCTTGTATAAACCGGCCCGCCACCCCATCGTAGATTTCCGGGAGTTCAATAATACGACGGCCTGTTCCGGCAGGCTGTCTGTCAGCCGAATTCAGCGACAGGAGGACCCGATGGCCTTTGACGCACTACCACCGATCGGCATGGGCACGTTCCGGCTCAAGGATGACGACGCACGGGAGGCAGTGCGCAGTGCTCTGTCGCTCGGCTACCGGCACATCGACACCGCGCAGATGTATGGCAACGAGGCGGCGGTGGGCGACGGCATCACCACCAGCGGTATCCCCCGCCGCGAGGTTTTCATTACCACCAAGATCTGGTTCGATAACCTGCACCGCAGCGACCTGATCAACAGCCTGCAGACCAGTCTGCAGCAGCTGAAGACGGACCACGTGGACCTGACGCTGATTCACTGGCCCTCGCCCGGCGACGAGGTGCCCATGGAGGAATATCTGGGCGCCCTGAGTGAGGCGCAGCAGGAAGGGCTCACCGACCACATCGGCATCTCCAACTTCACCTGCGCCCAGATGGACCGCGCCAGAGACATCCTGGGGGATACCCCCATCTTCACCAACCAGGTGGAGGTGCATCCGTTTCTGGCCAACCGCAAGGTGGTGGAGCATGCCCAGCGCCTGAACATTCCGGTTACCGGCTACATGCCCCTGGCGGTGGGCCGGGTGATGGAGGACGAGACCCTGCGGCGAATCGCCAGCAGCCACCACGTCACCCCGGCTCAGATCGCTATTGCCTGGTGTGCTGCCCGGGGCGTGGTGCCGATTCCCTCGTCCACCAGGCCGAAGCACCAGACACAGAACCTGGATGCGCTGAAGATCCGCCTGAGCGAAGACGACATGAAAGCGATCGACGCCCTCGACCGGGGCGAGCGCATCGCCAATCCGGAATTCGCCCCCGACTGGGACTGAGCCCCCGGCCCGCCCTGCTGCAGGCTCACCGGTCCAGGTGGGCCTGCTCGTGGGCCAGCAGCCACCGTTTGCGCTCGATGCCACCGGCATAGCCGGTCAGGGAGCCGTCGGCCCCGATCACCCGGTGGCAGGGCACGATAATACCGATGGGGTTGCGGCCATTGGCCAGCCCCACCGCGCGGGAAGCCTTCTGGTTGCCGATGCGCCGGGCCAGTTCGCCATAGGTCATGGTGTGGCCGTAGGGTATCTGCACCAGCGCCTGCCACACCCGCTGCTGGAAGTCCGAACCGGCACCGGCCAGCGGCAGCTCGAACTGTCGCAGCCGCCCTTCGAAATAGGCGCTCAGTTGCTCCAGGGCGGGCTGCAGTTGCCGGTCGTCCCGCATCCAGAGCGGCGCAATCGGTGGCCGGGCCGCCTGACCGTCCATATGCAGGCCGGTTATGGCGCTGCCGTTGCTGGTGATCAGCAGGGTGCCAACGGGAGAGTCCAGTTCGCTGTAGAAGACGGCGGTTGTTTGGGGGTGCATGGATAGTCGCTCCTGTGGTCGCGGCTCTGCAGGATCTGATAGCACTGGTCGTCGGAGAGTTTCATGATGCCAGCTTACCGCTGCAAGGCCGGCTTGTCTGGCCATTTCCGGACAGGTATCTGGTAGACGCCCAGCCTCTGGTGGGCCAGCATAGCCCCTCAGACGTCCTGCTACCGGAGCAGTCCCATGGCGATGGATACCTCTTTGCTGAACCGTCAGCGGCACAACCTGGACCATCTGGATGATGTCTGGCTGTTCGGCTATGGCTCGCTGATCTACAAGGTGGACTTTCCCTTTCTGGAGCGCCGGGTTGCCACCATTGAAGGCTGGGCCCGGCGGTTCTGGCAGGGGTCCCACGACCATCGGGGCACGCCGGAGGCGCCGGGGCGGGTCGCCACGCTGGTGCAGGCACCCGGGGAGAACTGCCCGGGCATGGCCTACCGGGTATCGCCACAGGTCTTTGAGCACCTGGACCACCGGGAGAAGAACGGCTACCTCCGGTTCTTTGTGCCCATGACCTTTGCGGACCGGCAGCGGGCGGACGGGCTGGTCTATGTGGCCGGGGCGGATAACGCCGCGTTCCTGGGGCCGGCGCCGTTGGACCAGATGGCGGCGCAGATCGCCCGGTCCAGCGGGCCCAGCGGCGCCAATGCCGACTACCTGCTGGCCCTTGCCCGTGCGCTGGAGGAACTTGGCGCACGGGATGAGCACGTTTTCGAGCTGGCCCGGCGGCTGGAGCGGCTGTTACTGACCCGCTCGTAGTGTCCCGGCTTCAGTCGATGCCCAGCTGGGACGCCGGCAGACCAATAAACAGCCCGCCCCAGTACCGGCCCCCGGCCTCGATGGGTACCGACAGGTTGAACATCACCTCGCCGGTGTCGCGGATGTAGCTCTGCAGTTTGAAGCGCCCCATATGGGGAATGTCCCGGCTCTGGAAGAAACGCATATGACGGCTTTTCTGCAGGTCCACCTCCGGGTCGCCGGTGGGCTCGTGGGAGAGTTCGCTGCGGTGGATGGCAACGTAGCCCTTGTCATCCAGCGGCAGGCAGTAGATGGCGCCGTCGTTCTCCCGGGCCCATTCATCGATCAGGTGCTGGCAGGCCTTCTGGAAGGGGCGGGCGTAGGAAACGTCGAACTTCTGCGGGTTGGTGCCGGGAATGGGCCTGTGGTTGCGGTCGAACATGTTGACGCCCTGGGCCACCAGCTTCTCGATCTCCGCCTGGATACGGTCACGGCGGGCCTCCACCTTCTCCAGGGATTCTTCCAGCCGGCCGCGGCCGATGCGGAACTGGCAGAGCTGGTGCAGGGTGTCATCGGCGGCGTCCACCAGGTCGGTGGTCTGGGTATCGGAGTCCTGCATGTTCTCGCGGATGCGCTGGCCCAGCTCGCGGATCTCGGTGCTGTGGCCGTGGACGTCCCGGTTGACCACCGACAGCTCCTCCACCGCGGAACTGACCTGCAGCAGGTCGTTGTGGGAGCTTTCGAAGTCGCCGATCATGCTCTGGAAGTGTTCCGACGAGGACTGCACGGCTTGCTGAACGCGGCCCGCCTGCTCAAGCATGGCGTGGGTACCGCTGGAGGTGCGCTCCACCACCTTGCCCATCTTGCCCACCAGGTCGCTGATCTGGTCGGCAGCACCGCCCACCTTGACCGCCAGGGTGCGCACCTCGTCCGCCACTACCGCAAAGCCACGGCCCTGCTCACCGGCCCGGGCAGCCTCGATGGCGGCGTTGAGGGCCAGCATGTTGGTCTGCTCGGAGAATTCCTGCACGGTGTGCAGGATGGTCTGGATGTTCTTCGAGGTGCCCTGCAGTTCCCCCACCGTATCCTGGAACTCCGCCATCATCGCGCTGACCCGGGTGATCAGTTGCGCCGCTTCTGTCAGTTCGGTGGCGGACTC
>JBMCIH010000057.1:0-8101 GCA_048617055.1 Marinobacter sp.
TCACCAGCCGCACGGGAATCTCGTCCCCCTGCTCCTGCGCCAGCTTGTTCAGCCAGCACAGCACCGGCAGGGCCCGTTTGGCGTAGGCCTGCACCACCATGCCGAAGCCACCCCAGCCACGGACAGCGGCGTTGGTGAACACTTTTCCGAACAGTTTCAGCGACAGCTCCAGGCGGTCCATCTCCTCCGCATCGATGGTGATGGCCACGTCCTTCTCGCGGGCAAGCTGCAGCAACCCCACCAGGGTATCGTGAAGCTCCGTCATCACCCGGTCTTCCTGCGCCTCCTCATAGCGGGGGTGCAGGGCGGACAGCTTGATGGAAATGGAGGGCCGGGGCGCCTTGCCGGCAGGATAGCGGTCGTTGCCAACACTTTCGATGGCCTCCCGGTAGGCCTGCAGGTAGCGGGCCGCGTCCTCCCGGGTAATGGCGGCTTCGCCCAGCATGTCAAAGGAATAGGAGTAGCCCCGGTCGCGGTATTCCCGGGCGTTTTTCAGGGCTTCATCGATATCGCGGCCGAGTACGAACTGCTTGCCCATGATGGCCATGGCCTGATACATGGCACTGCGGATAACCGGCTCGCCGCTGCGTTTTACCAGCCGCTTCCAGATGCTCGACGGGGAACCGTCCAGCCGTTTGTCCAGCTTCACCACCCGGCCGGTCAGCAGCAGACCCCAGGTGGAGGCATTGACCAGGGTGGACTCGCTGCGGCCCACATGCTTCTGCCAGTCGGCGGTGGATATCTTGTCCTCGATCAGGGCGTCCGCCGTGTGCTTGTCAGGGATGCGCATCAGCGCTTCCGCCAGGCACATCAGCAGGATGCCCTCCTCCGTATCCAGGCTGTATTCCTGCAGCAAGGCATCCACCATGTGCACGGCATCGTCCTGCTCGCGCACCTTGCGGATCAGGTCGGTGGCGGTCTCTGTGACCGCCCGCTTTTCGGCGGCATTGCTGCGGGCGAGCTTCATCAGTTCGCGGACATAACCGGCCTCATCGGTGGCGTAGTTATCCACGATGGACTGCCAGAACCAGGACCTGGGCTGTTCCTGGAAGGCCGGCTCCAGGACGTTGGATGCGGAAAACATATCAGTCCTCACAGAATACAGATCAGATTAATGATTTTGTAATCTAGTCGGACAGCCTCCGAATCACTTTCAAATTCCTACGGACTCTTTACAGCTTTCTACGAAGTTTCAGTCTTTGTCCACTCCCGGGCGGTAACCAGGAATGCGGTCAACCCCGGGAGCGGAGCTGGGTGGGGGTCAGTCCCCGGTGTTTGCGCAGGGCGGTGGTGAACGCGGACTGGCTGGAAAAGCCGGTGCGGGAACTGATATCGGCCACCGACAGGGTGGTGGTGCGCAGCATCTGACAGGCCTGGTCCAGTCGGGTGTTGAGCAGAAAGCGATGGGGACTGGTGGCCATGGTTTCCCGGAACAGCTCATGAAACCGGCTGGGGCTCAGGCAGGCCTGCGCCGCCAGATCCTCGACCGTAATGCGCTGGCTGAGGTGTTCCATGACGTACCGCCGCAGGGTCTCCGGGTCCAGGCCCGAGCGACGCCGGGGTGACTGCTCCGCCCCCTGTTCAAGCCGGCCGGCCAGGGCCAGCAAGATGGCGGTGGCCAGGTGATTGCGGATGCCCCGGTCCGATGTGGACCTGCGGATCTCGCCGGCGGAAAGCTGCACCAGCTGCTGCAGGCGCTCGTCCAGTCCCACTACCGCGGAGCGGCGGAACAGACGGCTGATGACCAGGAAATCCTGGTAGTGGGGCTCATGGGGCTGGGGGTATCCGGCGTCCACGTCGATGACCAGCACCTGGTTCTCCCGGCTTCCGGAAAACTCATGGCGGACGTCGGCTGGCACCAGACAGGCCCGCCAGGTGTCCAGCCGCCCCTCCCTGCCATCAACGTTGACCTCGGCTCCGCCATAAACCCCCACCACCGCCTGATGGTGCTCATGGCGGTGCTGGTGTGTAAACTCGGGCAGGGTCTGCAGTCGGGCGGAAAGCATTGGGCGCTCCTGGGGCGGAATCCGCCGGCCCGGGTCAGGCAAGAAACGTCCGGATCAGGCCGGCCACCTGCCGGCTCACCTCGTCCAGGGGCTGCGCGGCATCCACCACATGGTACCGTAAAGGCTGGGCTTCCGCCCTGGCCAGATAACAGTCGCGGATACGCTGGAAAAACGCCGTCTTCTCCTGCTCGAACCGGTCCGGTGCCCCCCGGCTGCGGGCCCGGGCCATGCCCACCTCCACCGGCGCGTCCAGCAGGATGATATGGTCGGGGCGTACCTTTCCCTGCACCAGCTGCTCCAGGGTGGCAATCTGCCCGGCGGGAACCCCGCGCCCCCCGCCCTGGTAGGCATAGGTGGCGTCGGTGAACCGGTCGCACAGCACCCAGGTGCCCTGTTCCAGGGCCGGTAATATGCACTCGTGCAGATGCTGGGCCCGGGCGGCAAACATCAGCAGCAGTTCGGCCAGCACGTTGACCGGCTCTTCCCGGGGGCTGAGCAGCAGCTCCCTGATGGACTCGGCCATGGGGGTACCGCCGGGCTCCCGCGTCACCAGCACCCTGACGCCGGCAGACGCCAGGGTCTGGCGGGCGGTTTCCAGCTGGGTGGACTTGCCAACCCCTTCCGTGCCCTCGAAGGTAATGAACCGGCCCCGGGTCATCGCTCCGCCTCGGGGGTGACCGTCGGCGCCGGCCAGGACCGGTAGTCTTCGCGGCGGTTGAGCTGGTATTCCCGGACCGCCCGCTGGTGGTCTTCCAGGGTGCGGGAGAACTGGTGGCTGCCATCGCCCCGGGCCACAAAATAGAGGGCGTCGCCGTCCGCCGGATTGACTGCGGCATGAATGGCGGCACGGCCGGGCAGCGCGATGGGAGTCGGTGGCAGGCCGGAGATGCGATAGGTGTTGTAGTCGGTGAGAGTCCGCAGGTCCTTACGGGTGATCCGCCCCTGGTAACGGTCCCCCATGCCGTAGATTACCGTGGGGTCGGTCTGCAGGCGCATGCCCCGCTCCAGTCGCCGGACGAATACTCCGGCTATATCCCGCCGCTCGCCGGGCATGCCGGTCTCACGCTCAATGATGGAGGCCAGGATCAGAGCCTCGTAGGGGTTCTCTAAAGGCAGGTCCTTGTCCCGGTTGGCCCACTCTTCCGCCAGCACCTGGTTCATCCGTTCGTAGGCGCGTCGCAGGATATCCAGGTCGGAGTCACCACGGCTGTAGGCATAGGTGTCTGGGAAAAATCGCCCCTCCGGATGGGCGCCTTCGTCCCCCAGTTCGGCCATGATCTTCTCGTCCGGCCAGTCCCGGGTTTCCTGCCGCAGATGTTCCGCCTGAGCCAGTGCGGCCCGGGCATCCCGGAAACGCCTGCCCTCGATAAACTGTACCATGCGCACCTTGGTCTGACCCCGAACCATCAGTTCCACCATGTCGCGGGGGGACATGCCAGGCTGGAACTCGTATTCCCCCGCGCGGATGGCCGTCATTTCCGGCTCCACCCGGCCCAGAAGTTTCAGCCAGACCGCCTTGTCCACCAGGCCCATCTGCTCCATGTCACGGGCGATGGAATTGAAGGAGGCCCCGCGGGGAACCTCGTACAGCAGGGTTTCGTCAAGCCCGGCTTCGGTGTTCAGGGACTGAAGCCCCTGCCAGCTCCACAGTCCGGCACCCGCCAGGGCAACCAGTACCGAAGCGACAACGGCGACAAGGAAAGACTTGATCAATGGAGCTCCTCAACGTGTTTTGGCAAGGCTGATGATTGTCGCAAGCTGGTGGGGACGAGGCAACTGACGTCCGGCAAGAGTTCGAACCGGTACCGCTCCGATAACGCTGTTGAGCAGGATCAGCCCGCCGAAGCCGGGATCACCGCACTGCCCGGGGAACAGCAGGTCTTCCCTGAGCGGGGTCCCCCGAGCCACCAGCCCCCGCTCCACATGGCCAAGCATCACACTGCGGACCGCCACCCGGTCCCGGGGCGGTGTCCACCACTGGCCCTGCCACCGGAACATCAGCGCCGTGCGGGTGCCTTCGCGCAGATCGCCCTGTTCGCCGCACATCAGGGACTCGAAACAGGCCGCAGGCATAGTCTGGCTGGCCAGCACCTGCTCCAGCCGGTTCAGGGTTTTCAGCCCCGCCAGCATGGGGTTCACTGTCAGGGGCACATCAGAGATGGCCACATCGACGCCGGCTTCCGGCGGTTGCGACGGTGCCGGCAAAAGGCTGACCAGAAGGCGCGGCTCCGCCGGCTCCGGCGGGTGGTAGCCACGCCCGCCACTGCCACGGGTCAGCACCAGCTTGAGCACCTGGTGCCCCGGTGCCGGCGACCGGTCGATGAGCTCACCGGCCCTGTCCAGCGCCTGGGTCAGCTCGCCCCTGGTAAGGGGGATGCCCAGCCGGGATGCGCCCTGCAACAGACGGGCGCAGTGGTCCTCCAGCAGATGCAGGCAGCCGTCCCGCACCAGAATGGTCTCGAACAGGCCATCCCCATAGGCGAGGCCGCGATCATCAGCGGGCACCAAGGGCTCACCCTGGCTGGCACTGGTGAGAATACGGACCATGAAACTACCCCAAAGACAAAAAAAGCCGCCCTGCTCCGCTAGCAGGACGGCTTCTGCCTGGCCTATCGACGATCAGCTGTGTGCGTTGATGTAATCAATCGCATCCTGAACGCTGGTCAGCTTCTCGGCTTCCTCGTCAGGAATCTCGGTCTCGAATTCCTCTTCAAGGGCCATGACCAGCTCAACCGTGTCCAGTGAGTCAGCGCCCAGATCCTCTACAAAAGAAGAAGAGTTCTGAACTTCGGACTCCTTGACGCCCAGCTGTTCACAAACGATCTTCTTTACGCGCTCTTCAACTGTACTCATAATTTCCTCACTTTTTATCAACCAGGCAATGAAAGATTGCCAGTTTATGGTAAACCCCACCTGCAGACAAGCAGGGACGAAGATAAAACCTATCTGTATAAAGGGCTTGGCTTACAGCGTCCGTCAGCCCATGTACATGCCACCATTGACGTTGATGGTGTCGCCGGTGACATAACCGGCGGCATCGGAGGCCAGGAAGGCCACCACCGCGGCCACTTCTTCCGGCGCGCCCAGCCGGCCAGCGGGAATGTTCTCCAGCATGGCGCTGCGCTGGCTCTCGTCCAGCTGGCGGGTCATGTCGGTGTCAATGAACCCCGGCGCAACGCAGTTGGCGGTAATGCCCCGGTTGGACATTTCCTTCGCCAGGCTGCGGGTAAAACCTTCAACGCCGGCCTTAGCTGCGCAGTAGTTGCCCTGGCCAGGGTTGCCCATACCGGCCACTACGGAACTGATATTGATAATGCGGCCCCAGCGTGCCTTGGTCATGCCCCGCAGGACGGCCTTGCTCAAACGGTAGACGCTGGACAGATTGGTGTCGATCACCGCCGACCAGTCGTCATCCTTGAGGCGCAACAGCAGATTGTCCCGGGTGATACCGGCATTGTTCACCAGAATCACGGGGGCGCCGGCTTCCTCGGTGATTTTCTTCAGGCCGGCGTCGATGCTTTCGGGATCAGATACATCCATAACCATGCCGAAACCTTTTATGCCGGCGTCCTTCAGGTTGGCGGAAATGGTTTGTGCGCCCCCCTCGGAGGTCGCCGTACCGACCACGGTGGCGCCCTGCTTGCCGAGGGCTTCGGCAATGGCCTTGCCGATACCCCGGGTGGCACCGGTGACCAGTGCGATCTTGCCATCAAGAGACATGGAATGCTCCCTTCCATTGACAGTGGGTGACGCCGGCCCGGGTGGCCGGCGCAGTTGACGATTCAGTCTTTGCGAAATGCCTCCAGGGCTTCATCAAGACCTTCCGGCGTTTCGATACTGACCACCTTGAGGCTGCGGTCAATGCGCTTGGCCAGCCCGGCCAGGACCTTTCCGGCGCCACACTCGGCGGCCACCGTAACCCCCTCTTCCACCAGCAGCTGTACCGAGTCGGTCCAGCGCACCGGCGAATAAAGCTGTTTGAGCAGATTGACCTTGAGCTGATCGGCGTCCTGCACCAGTTCGGCGGTGACGTTCTGCACCACCGGGGTCAGGGCGTTGCCAAAGTTGACGTCGGCCAGTGCCTTGGCCAGCTCGTCGGCGGCCCCCCTCATCAGTGAACAGTGAGAGGGCACACTCACCGGCAGTGCCATGGCCTTGCGCGCGCCCCGCTCCTTGCAGAGGGCAATCGCCCGCTCCACCGCGGCGGTATTGCCTGCAATCACCACCTGACCCGGGGCATTGAAGTTGACTGCCGAGACCACATCACCTTCAGCGGCCTCATCACAGGCCGCGATAACCTGGTCATCCTCCAGGCCCAGGATGGCCGCCATGCCGCCCTCGCCAGCGGGCACCGCCGTCTGCATCAGTTCACCCCGCAGGCGCACCAGGCGAAGCGCATCGGCGAAGTCCAGACTCTCAGCGGCCACCAGCGCGCTGTACTCACCCAGGCTGTGACCGGCCAGGTAATCCGGCTCGCCCCCTCCGGCGATGAACCACTGCCGCCAGAGGGCGATGCTGGCGGTCAGCAACGCGGGCTGGGTCACCATGGTCTGGTTCAGTTCTTCCACCGGGCCGTTCTGGCACACATCCCAGAGGTCGTACCCCAGTATGTTCGACGCTTCGGTAAAGGTCTGTTCGACAACCGGCCAGGTATCCGAAGCGGCCTTGAGCATACCAACTGACTGAGATCCTTGTCCCGGAAATAAAAAGGCTGTTTTCATGACGAAGATTTTACCGTGGTTGGTGGTTCAGTAAGATTAGCCAATGGTACAAGCAAATGGCTGTAACGACCACGGAGGTACTCACCCCATGGCCGGTAACCGCAATCATCCTGTTATATCAGGAGATCATCCAGCCGTTCGTTGATGCGCCTGGGCACCTCCAGTTCCACTTCCCTGACCGCCTGTCGTATGGCCGCCTTCATCGCCAGCTCATTGGCGTTGCCATGGCTTTTGATCACCACTCCCTGCAGGCCCAGAAGGCTTGCACCATTGTGCCTGGTGGGGTCCATGTCCCGCAGCAGCCGGCTAACGATCGGTCTTGCCACTATGCCCACCATACGACCATAAAGCGTGCGGGTGAACGCCTGTTCCAGCAATTCGATCAGCAGGCCGGCCACGCCCTCGCCGGTCTTGAGGGCGACGTTGCCGACGAAACCGTCACACACCACGACGTCGGCCACGTCACGGAACAGGTCACTGCCCTCCACGTATCCGATATAGTTCAGCGTGTCGCACTGTGCCAGCATGTGGGAGGCCAGGCGCACCTGCTCGTTACCCTTGATTTCCTCCTCACCCACGTTCAGCAACGCCACCCGGGGCTCGGCAATGCCACTGACCGCAGACGCCATCAGCGACCCCATAAGGGCAAACTGGTAGAGGTTCTCCGCGGATGCATCCACGTTGGCCCCCAGATCCAGCACATGACACTGCCCGCGCAGTGAGGGAATCAGTTTGGTGATGGCGGGCCGCTCGATACCCGGATACATCTTGAGGTAGGCGCGGCCAAAGGCCATGAGCGCCCCGGTATTGCCTGCACTGACGCAGCCCTGGGCATCACCGTCGCGCACCAGCCGGAGGGCAACGGCCATGGAGGCATTCTGTTTGTGGCGCAGGGCATGGGAGGGGCGCTCGTTCATCCGCACCACGTCCGCCGCCGGCTCGATACGGATATGGGGATGCCCGGAATGCAACAAGGCCTTGAGCTGCGCCTGGTTTCCCACCAGAATCAGCCTCAAGGCCTCGTTCTCCGCCACCGCATCAAGGGCAGCGGCTACGGCAACTTCAGGGCCACGATCGCCGCTCATCGCATCGATCGCAAGGGTTACCGAAGTCACCGGTCTATCTCACCTGTGCCTGTGCATGCGCCGGAACGCCGGATGACGGCCGGACATCGCATTTACTCGTCGCGGGCTTCGACAACCTGTTTGCCGCGGTAGAAGCCGTCCGGCGAAACGTGGTGGCGACGATGGATCTCACCCGTGGTGGCATCCGTCGACAGGGTCGGTTTGCTCAGGGCATCGTGGGAACGACGCATGCCACGCTTGGAGCGGGTTTTACGGTTTTGCTGGACAGCCATGACTGTACTCCTGACCT
>JBMCIH010000058.1:0-8075 GCA_048617055.1 Marinobacter sp.
GGGCACCATCAACCAGCTGCTTGAGCCCTGGGCCGGTGCGGTACTGGCCAAGATCATCGTGCTGGTGTTCATCATTCTGTTCATCCAGAAGCGGCCGCGGGGACTCTTTCCCCAGAAGGGCCGTGCGGCGGAGGGTTGATATGTACCCGTCAACTGATTTCATGAGCCGCGACGCTGTGCAGTGGACCGGAAAACCCGTCAGAGGGGGCATTTTATGTGGCTGACCAAACCTTTGCAGGAGCGCCAGACCCGGCTGTTCCTGGGCATTCTGTTCGCTGCCCTCATTGTGGTCACCGTGCTGCACCTGGCGTTGCCGGAAGGGCACCCGCTGCACGTGACCGCCTACACCGTCACCCTGCTGGGCAAGTACCTGTGCTACGCACTGCTGGCGGTGGCCGTGGACCTGGTGTGGGGTTACCTGGGCATCCTCAGCCTGGGCCATGGCGCCTTCTTCGCCCTTGGCGGCTACGCCATGGGCATGTACCTGATGCGCCAGATCGGCGACCGGGGCACTTATGGCGACCCGGTACTGCCGGACTTCATGGTGTTCCTCAACTGGGAGCAGCTGCCCTGGTACTGGTACGGCTTCGACATGGCCTGGTTCGCCTTCGCCATGGTGCTGCTGGTGCCGGGAGCCCTGGCACTGGTGTTCGGCTGGCTGGCGTTCCGCTCCCGGGTCACCGGCGTCTACCTGTCCATCATCACCCAGGCACTGACCTTCGCCCTGATGCTGGCCTTTTTCCGCAACGAGATGGGCTTTGGCGGCAACAACGGCCTGACGGACTTCCGGGATATTCTGGGTTTCAACCTGCGCAGCGACGCCACCCGCCTCGGGCTGTTCATCGCCACCGGCATTGCCCTGGCCATCGGCTACGTGATCTGCCGGGGCATTGTTACCAGCAAGCTGGGGCGGGTCAGTGTCGCCTGCCGTGATGCCGAGGCCCGCACCCGCTTCCTGGGTTACCGGGTTGAGCGCGTACAACTGTTCGTGTTTGTGGTTTCCGCCATGCTGGCGGGCGTGGCCGGCGCTCTGTACGTGCCCCAGGTGGGCATCATCAACCCCAGCGAGTTCTCCCCCATCTTCTCCATCGAGATCGTGGTATGGGTGGCCCTGGGTGGGCGCGCCACCCTCTACGGGGCGGTCATCGGCGCGCTCCTGGTGAACTACGCGAAGACAGTATTCACCGGCGTCATGCCAGACGCCTGGCTGTTCGCTCTCGGCGCCCTGTTCGTGCTGGTCACCGTGTTCCTGCCCCAGGGCATTGCCGGCCTGCTCAGGCAGCGCCGCAGAGCCCGCCGTGATGACGGCGACGGCCCGGCACCCGGCACCAAACCCGCGGAGGCAACCGCATGAGCATCATGACCGAACTGACCCACCGGGACCGGGTGTTCAGCTTTCTGACCCCGACCGATTCCCCGGTGGACGTCCGCCACGGGCCGATCCTGTACCTGGAAGACGTCAACGTCAGCTTTGACGGCTTCAGGGCCATCAACAACCTTAACCTGACCATCGACGATGGCGAGCTGCGCTGCATTATCGGTCCCAACGGCGCCGGCAAGACCACCATGATGGACATCATTACCGGCAAGACCCCACCGGACACCGGCTCGGTCTGGTTCGGCAGCCGCCATAACCTGCTCACCATGAGCGAGCCGGAAATCGCCAGCCTGGGCATTGGCCGTAAGTTCCAGAAGCCCACGGTGTTCGAGGCCCTGACCGTATTCGAGAATCTCGAGCTGGCTATGGCCGCTGACAAGCGGGTGTTTCCGACCCTTACCGCCAGGATGACCTCAGAGTGCCGGGAGCGCATCGATGAGGTGCTGGAGACCATTCACCTGCAGGCCTTGCGGGACCGGCCGGCGGGCATTCTTTCCCATGGCCAGAAACAGTGGCTGGAAATCGGCATGCTGCTGATGCAGCGGCCACGGCTGCTGCTGGTGGACGAACCGGTGGCCGGCATGACCGAACAGGAAATGGAGCGCACCGCCGACCTGCTCACCAGCCTGGCGGGCAAGCAGTCCGTGGTGGTGGTGGAGCATGACATGGGCTTTGTGCGTTCCATTGCCCGTACCGTGACTGTGCTCCACCAGGGCAGCGTGCTGGCGGAAGGCACCATGGATCAGGTCTCCAGTAACCCGGAAGTGATCAAGGTGTACCTGGGGGAGGAAGCCTGATGCTGCAGATCGAGAAACTGAACCAGTACTATGGTGAGAGCCACACCCTGTGGGACCTGGACCTGGACGTTCCGGCCGGCCAGTGCACCTGCGTAATGGGGCGTAACGGCGTCGGCAAGACGACACTGATGAAATGCATCATGGGCGAAGAGAAAGTGGCAGGTGGCTCCATACGCTTTGCCGATGATGTGGAACTGACCAAGGAGGCCCTGGAACAGCGGGCCCGCCTGGGCATCGGCTATGTACCTCAGGGCCGGCAGA
Organism: Marinobacter sp.; assembly: GCA_048617055.1. Lineage (GTDB taxonomy): Bacteria > Pseudomonadota > Gammaproteobacteria > Pseudomonadales > Oleiphilaceae > Marinobacter. Next base: position 2,437 of record JBMCIH010000058.1, read on the forward strand.
TCTTCCCGCTGCTGACGGTGGAGGAAAACCTGCGTACCGGCCTGGCCGCCCGGGGCGATGGCGTCAAAACCATCCCCGAGCGTGTGTACGAGCTGTTCCCGGTGCTCAGGGAAATGAAGAACCGCCGTGGTGGTGACCTGTCCGGTGGCCAGCAGCAGCAATTGGCCATTGGCCGAGCCCTGGTGCTGGAACCCCGGTTGCTGATCCTTGACGAGCCGGGGGAGGGCATCCAGCCCAATATCGTCACCCAGATCGGCGAGGTGATCCGCAAGCTGATCACTGAAGACGGGCTGACCGTATTGCTGGTGGAGCAGAAACTGCCCTTCGCCCGCAAATACGCCGACCGCTTCGCCATCATCGACCGCGGGCGCCGCATGGCCGAGGGACAGATAGCCGAATTGTCGGACCAACTTATCAAACAATATCTGACGGTATGACCATCTACCAGCCGCTACCGACCAGGGCCGGGTCCGGCCACCGCTTCGACCAGGGCCGCCACTGGGACGCCCGCCTGGAGCTGGGCTTTGAACGCCGCCAGCAGAACGGCCGCCCGGTCACCCGCCTGGCCAGCGCGCGGCACACCGGCCCGTTACGGGTGCAGCGGCCTTTCTACCCGGAAGGGCGCCACGGCTGCTGCCATGTTTACCTGCTGCATCCGCCAGGCGGACTGGTCAGTGGTGACTCACTGTCGATCGACGCCACCGCCGGCACTGGTGCCCATGCCCTGCTGACCACCCCGGCAGCGGCCAAGCTCTACAAGGCCGACAGCCACGGTGTCGCCTGGGCCCAGCACACCCGCCTGACGGTGGAAGACGGCGGCCTCCTGGAATACCTGCCCCAGGAAACCCTGGCTTTTGACGGCTCCCGGGGCAGCCAGAGCACCACTATCGACATGACCAGCCGCAGCCGCTGTATCGGCTGGGAGATTCTGGCTTTGGGCCGCCCGGCCAGCGAGCTGCCGTTTGCCACCGGCTATCTGGAACAGGGCTTCCGCCTGACCCGCGACGGCGTACCGGTATGGCAGGAGCGCCAGATTCTGGACCCGAAACACCGCCGCTTCCACGGCAAGTGGGGACAGGGCGGCCATACCGTACAGGCCACGCTATGGACCGTGGGTCTGGACGACGAAGCCGGCGCCATCGAGCAATTGCGGGCCGAGCTTCCGGACAACCCCCGCTGGGCCGTTACCCGCCGGGGTGGTGTCCTGCTGCTGCGCTACCTGGGCAACGAACGCAACGAAGCCTGGGCCATCTGCCAGCAGGCCTGGGAAATCCTGAGACCGGAACTGACCGGCCAGCCAGCCCATGTGCCAAGAATCTGGCTGACATAGCAGTTAGAGGGCGAGGCAGAGAACTTGAAACACCATCCCCTTTCCCCAAAGGGGGACAAGCGAAGCGCAGAACAGCCGAAGGCTGGCCCGAAGGGTGAGCACCGCAGGTGCGAGCGGGAGTCTCCCCCCTCTCCCGCCAGGGGATAGGGGGTTAAAGCGGAACAACACAAACATCGGAGCAAGACGATGGAACTGACACCCAGAGACAAAGACAAGCTGCTGCTGTTCACCGCCGCCCTGCTGGCGGAACGGCGCCGGGCCAAGGGCCTGAAACTCAACTACCCGGAAGCCGTCGCCCTGATCAGCGCGGAAATCATGGAAGGCGCCCGTGAAGGCCGTAGCGTCGCCGAGATGATGAGCGCCGGCCGCGAAATCCTCACCCGCGACGACGTGATGGAAGGTGTGGCGGAAATGGTGGACGAAGTGCAGGTGGAGGCGACGTTCCCGGACGGCACCAAGCTGGTCACGGTCCACAACCCAATTGTTTGAAAGTCGAATGAGAAGCTACCTGCGTTGCCGCTGCGGCGTTAAAAGAAGGCTCAAAATGCTCATTTATACATGCATAAACTCCGCTTTTTCGCCTTCTTTTGCCCGGGCGGCGTTCCGCTGGCATCGGCTGCCTCGCCAACGCTTCTCATCCGACTTTAACGGAGGCTATTTATGATACCCGGCGAATACCTACTCAAAGACGGCGACATCGAACTCTGCGAAGGCCGCGAACGCATCACCGTGGAAGTGGCCAACACGGGAGACCGCCCGATCCAGGTGGGCTCCCACTACCACTTTGCCGAAGCCAACCCGGCGCTGCGGTTTGATCGCAAGAAGGCACGTGGTTATCGCCTCGACGTTGCTGCGGGCACTGCTATCAGGTTTGAACCCGGTCAGAGCCGGGAGGTGACACTGATTCCCTATTCCGGTGGACGGGAAATCTACGGCTTCCGGGCTGAAGTGATGGGGGCGTTGGACTCCTGAAAGTGGCCCTCTGGCTTTGTGCCAGGGGCCAGGATGCGGTGACGCTTTCCGGGACACGCCCGTGAATACATCCCTGTAGGGCTCGGCTCTGGCCATCCATGGCCAGAGACGGTCCCGGAAAGCGTCCCCCCATCCTGTCCCGTCAGACAAGGGAGTTGGCTGTCGGGAAAGCCGGGCCGCAGGCTCAAGGTCTGGACGTAAAAACGATGAAGCGGTCGCGATTACGCGGAAGGCAAGAAGCAGGTCAGAAAGGGGTGGTCGGGTAGGCCTCTCCGAAACCGTCTGCAGCCAGGGATGGGTTCACGGGCGTGTTTCGGAAAGGCCTACCCGGGCGGCCCACACAACAACACAATCAGGCGCGCTGCATTAATCGCGGATCGCCAACAGAAAAGAAGGGCGAAACATGAAAATCAGCAGACAGGCCTACGCCGACATGTACGGCCCCACCACCGGGGACCGTGTCCGCCTGGGCGATACCGAACTGTGGATAGAGGTGGAAAAAGACTTCACCCACTACGGCGACGAAGTGAAATTCGGCGGCGGCAAAGTCATCCGTGATGGCATGGGCCAGAGCCAGCGGGCCGACGAAACCGTCATGGATACCGTCATCACCAATGCCCTGATCCTCGACTGGTGGGGCATCGTCAAAGCCGACGTCGGCCTGCAGCGCGGCCGGATCGCCGCCATCGGCAAGGCCGGCAACCCCGACACCCAACCGGACGTCGATATTGTCATCGGCCCGGGCACCGAGATCATCGCCGGCGAGGGCAAGATCCTCACCGCCGGCGCCCTCGATGCCCACATCCACTTCATCTGCCCGCAACTGGTGGAAGAAGCCCTCATGAGCGGCATCACCACCATGCTCGGCGGCGGCACCGGCCCGGCAACCGGCTCCAACGCCACCACCTGCACCCCGGGCCCCTGGCACATCGGCAAAATGCTCCAGGCCGTGGACGACATGCCCATGAACATCGGCTTCCTCGGCAAGGGCAACGCCAGCCTGCCGGAAGCCCTGGAGCTGCAGATCAAGTACGGCGCCATGGGCCTCAAACTCCATGAAGACTGGGGCACCACACCGGCATCCATCGACAACTGCCTGACCGTGGCCGACAAATACGACGTACAGATCGCCATCCACACCGATACCCTCAACGAGTCCGGCTTTGTGGAAGACACCCTGGCGGCCTTCAGGGAGCGGTGTATCCATACCTACCACACCGAAGGCGCCGGCGGCGGCCACGCCCCGGATATCATCACCGCCTGCTCGAAAGACTATGTGCTGCCGTCGTCCACCAACCCGACGCGGCCCTACACCGTCAACACCATCGACGAGCACCTGGACATGCTCATGGTCTGCCACCACCTGGACCCTAACATCCCGGAAGACGTGGCCTTCGCGGATTCCCGCATCCGCCGCGAGACCATCGCCGCCGAAGACATCCTTCAGGACATGGGCGTGATCTCAATGATTGCCTCCGACTCCCAGGCCATGGGCCGTGTGGGCGAAGTGGTATGCCGCACCTGGCAGACCGCCCACAAGATGAAAGTCCAGCGCGGCCTGCTGCCGGAAGACCAAGACCGGGGCGCCGACAACTTCCGCGCCAGACGCTACATCGCCAAGTACACCATCAACCCCGCCATCACCCACGGCATTGCCCACGATGTGGGCTCGGTGGAAGTGGGCAAACTGGCGGACCTGGTGCTGTGGGACCCGGCCTTCTTCGGCGTCAAACCCGCCATGATCATCAAGGGTGGCATGATTGCGGCCGCCCCCATGGGCGACCCCAACGCTTCCATCCCCACGCCCCAGCCCGTGCATTACCGCTATATGTTCGGCGCTCTGGGCCGGGCCGCCAGCGCCACCCGGGTCAGCTTCGTCAGCCAGGCGGCTTTTGATGCCGGCATTGGCAAGGAACTGGGCCTGTACAGCCCGCTGTCCGCCTGCAAAAACGTTCGAGGCGTCCGCAAGAGCGATATGAAGCTCAACGACGCCTGCCCGGCCATTACCGTAGACCCGCAGACCTACGAAGTGCACGCCGACGGCGAACTGCTCACCTGCGAGCCGGCCACCGAACTGCCCCTGGCCCAGCGCTATCACCTGTTCTGAGGAAACCAACATGCTGGAACTGACACAACGCATCGAACCCATGGAACAGGCGGAGATCCACGACACCCTGACCCTGCCGCTGGAGTTGCGCATCCGCGGCCGCCTGCGGGCCACCACCGACTGCGGCCACGACGTCGGCCTGTTCCTCGACCGGGGCCCGGTACTGCGCAGCGGCGACTGCCTGCAGGCGGACACCGGCGAGATCATCCGCGTAATGGCAGCGGATGAGCCGGTAGTAACCGCTCACATCGCCGCCGGCCTGCCCCTGGCCAGGCTCTGCTACCACCTGGGCAACCGCCACGTGCAACTGGCCATCGGCGTGGACAGCGACGGCACCGGCTGGGTCCGCTTCCCGCCCGACCACGTGCTGGAAGAACTGGCCGAACGCCTGGGCGCCACCCTGGAGCACCACCAGGCCCCCTTCGACCCCGAGCCCGGTGCCTACGACAAGGCCGGCCGCGACGGCCACAACCACGGTCACAGTCATGGCCACAGCCACGACCATAGCGACCACGGGCACAGCCATGGCCACGCACACTGAGACACAGGTCCAGGCCGACCTGGCCCTGCTGGGCCTGATGCAACTGGTCAGCCCGGCACTGCCCATTGGCGCCTTCGCCTGGTCCCAGGGCCTGGAAAGCGCCTTCGAGCTGGGCTGGGTCAACAACGAGGAAGAACTGGGGCAATGGCTGGAAGGGGTGCTGGAAGACGGCCTCAGCCGCTGCGAACTGCCGCTGCTGACCCGCCTGCAGGACTCCTGGGCGGAAGGCGACGAAGACGCCGTCGCCCACTGGAACCAGTGGCTGCACGCCATCCGGGAAACCGCCGAACTGGTGGACGAAGACACCCGCCTGGGCGCCGCATTGCTGACCCTGCTGAAAAGCCTGGACCTGGCCCCGGACAGCGATCTGCTGCCGGCCACCCCCGGCTACGTCACCCTGTTCGCCTGGGCCGCCCACAAACGGAACGTACCGGTGCGCCAGACCCTACTCGGCTTCGCCTGGGCCTGGCTGGAAAACCAGCTGGCGGTCGCCTGCAAAGCACTACCCCTGGGCCATACGGCCGCCCAGCGGTTAACCGAAAGTTTGCGGCCACAGCTGGTGGTGGCGGTAGACGACGCCCTGGCAAGAGCTGACGAAGAACTCGGACCGATATTACCGGGCCTGGCCCTGGCCAGTGCCTTACACGAAACACAGTACTCCCGGTTATTCCGGAGTTAAGAAACAGAGG
>JBMCIH010000059.1:0-8065 GCA_048617055.1 Marinobacter sp.
ATCCTTTGAGAGTCAGCCCCAGTTTACCCTGAACCAGCAGGATCAGAAACAACAGCAGGCCACCGGCCATACCGGCGAGCCCCAGCCAGACATGGGAACGGATGGCCGTGTGCCAGATGCCCCGGTCCTCCGGCTCCAGGGCCTTGCCCTGATGATCATCATCCGGTCCAATCACGCTGACCTGTTGCGGGCTCAGGCTGGTGGACTGGCACAACTCTTCGGCCACTTTTTCGGCTTCGGTGGCGGTTTCGCACTCGGCAGCCAGCTTGTGGTCTACCGCTTCCCCGGATACGTGCATACTGGTTTTCATGGCAGCCTCCCAAACCCGTCGTGAGTGATACGACTATGGTAACAACGGTGACACACCTGAAGTCTAGCGAAGGAACCCGGTCCGTGGGCGGGAACTAACAATCTTTAATGGTGCCGCCATGAATGAGCATGGGCTGGGTAAACAGGGCGACCATCGTCTAACGGGACAGCATCTCGCGAACCCACCGGGGCACGCCGGCACTGGCCGGTTCGCGGAACACCCGGGCGCGGGTCATGGGGGGCAGCTCACCCGGGTCGATCACGGTAACAGGCACATCGACGTCCACCAGTTCCACCAGGCCCGCGGCAGGGTAGACCTGCAGCGAGGTGCCCACAATCAGCAGGTGGTCCGCCTGGGGCACAAGCTCCGCCGCTTTGGCGATCATCGGCACCGCCTCGCCGAACCAGACCACGTGGGGGCGCAGCTGGCTGCCCTGCTCGCAGCTGTCCCCCAGGTGTATGTCCCCGTAACCCCGGTCGTAGATCAGGTCAGGGTGCTCGCTGCTGCGGGCCTTGGTCAGTTCCCCGTGCAGGTGCACCACCTGGGTGGAGCCGGCCCGTTCATGAAGGTCGTCCACGTTCTGGGTGATCACAGTGACCCTGTAGCGTTCTTCCAGCTCCGCCAGGGCGTGGTGGGCGGCGTTGGGCTGTACCTCTGCCAGCTGACGGCGGCGCTGGTTATAGAAGCCCAGTACCCGTTCCGGGTTGCGGGCAAAGGCTTCCGGGGTGGCCACCTCCTCGATGCTGTACTTCTCCCACAGGCCACCGCTGTCGCGAAAGGTGGACAGACCACTCTCGGCACTGATACCGGCGCCGGTCAGCACAACCACGTGATCTTTCATGGCAGGCCTCCTGATATGTCGTCGGGTTACGAAGCCTCCGGGTCGAAAATCTTGCCCGGGTTCATGATGCCATTGGGGTCGAACACCTGCTTGATGCCCCGCAGGTAGGCGATTTCCGCCGGGCTGCGGGTGTACTGCAGGTAGTCCTTCTTCACCAGCCCCACCCCGTGCTCCGCGGAAACGCTGCCGCGATAGCGCCGGACAATGTCGAACACCCACTTGTTGACCTGCTGGCACCTGTCGAAGAACTCCTCCTTCGCCATATTCTCGGGCTTGAGGATATTCAGGTGCAGGTTGCCGTCGCCGATATGGCCAAACCAGATAATCTCGAAGTCCGGGTAGTGCTCGTTCACAACGGCGTCGATCTCCCGGAGGAACTCCGGCACCTTCGATACCACCACGGAGATATCGTTCTTGTAGGGGGTACGCGGGGCGATGGATTCGGAAATGCGCTCGCGCAACTGCCACAGGTTGCGGGCCTGGGTCTCGCTCTGGCTGATCACTCCGTCCAGCACCCAGCCGCTCTCCACACACTGTTCGAACAGGGCCATGGCCTCGTCCATCACCTGGTCGGACACCGCCTCGAATTCCAGCAGGGCATAGTACGGAGCTTCGGTGGCGAAGGGCGCCTGCACCTGGCCGTGGGCCAGCACGTGCTCCATGGCCTGGTGGGAGAAGAACTCATAGGCCGTCAGGTCGATACGTTTCAGGAACGCCTGCAGGACGTCCATGGTGTTGGTCAGATCCGCCAGCCCCAGCACCATCACCGTCAGGTTGGTGGGCTGGCGGGTGAGTTTCATGGTGGCCTCGGTGATGAAGCCCAGGGTCCCCTCGGCGCCGATGAACAGGTGGCGCAGGTCGTAGCCGGTGTTGTTCTTCTCCAGATCCAGGTTCAGCCCCAGAATGTCGCCCTTGCCGGTGACCACCGTCAGGCCCGCCACCCAGTCACGGCTCATGCCGTAACGGATCACCTTGATACCGCCGGCGTTGGTGGACAGGTTGCCGCCGAGTTGACTGGAGCCGGCGGAGGCGAAGTCCACCGGGTAGAACAGGCCATTGTCCGCGGCGAAGGTCTGCAGTTGTTCGGTAACCACGCCGGCCTGACAACGCACGGTGCGATCACTGGGGCTGAAATCGAGAATGCGGTTCATATTGTCGAACGCCACCACCACCTCACCGTTGGCGGCCACGGCGCCGGCACTGAGGCCGGTGCGGCCGCCGGAGGGCACCAGCGCCACACCCTGTTCATTGGCAAAGCGCACAATCGCCTGCACCTGGGCGGTGGTCTTCGGCAGCACGATGGCCAGCGGCCGGGGCTCGTACTGCCGGGTCCAGTCCTTGCCGTAGGCGTCCAGGTCGGCGGGGTCGGTCAGTACCTTGCCGTCATCCACCAGGGTTTTGAGGGCAGCAATGATCGGTTCCGGGTTCATGGGTTTCGGGATCTCTCGAATGGCCAGACAGGGGGCCGGAACACCGCAATACCCGTTGTCACAGGTGAATGATCCGGCTGTGAAAATGTGCGGTTATGGTATCATACCGCCCCTGTTCTGTGAGCCCGCGCCCGCACCGGCAACGGAAGGCCCGGGAGCCGGGGCTGTGTAACCGGATTACACAGCCCCGGACACAGGTGTGTTCTGGTCCGGGAAGCCCCGCCAAGCCGGTGCTTCACACCACGTAATTGAAGGTCTGGAAGCTTACCCATGTCAGAAATGTCTCTTGAAAAGAGCAAGATCCGCATCCTGCTGCTCGAAGGTGTTCACCAGTCTGCCCTGGATACCCTGAACGCCGCGGGCTACACCAACATCGAGTACCTGACCCATTCCCTGGGGGAGGCAGAGCTGATCGAGAAGATTGCCGATGCTCACTTTATCGGCATCCGCTCCCGCACCCAGCTCACCGAAAAGGTGTTCGAGGCCGCGAACAAGCTGGTTGCGGTGGGCTGTTTCTGCATTGGTACCAACCAGGTCGACCTGCAGGCGGCCACCCGCCGCGGCGTGGCCGTGTTCAACGCGCCCTTCTCCAATACCCGCAGCGTGGCGGAACTGGTGCTGGCCCAGGCCATCCTGCTGCTGCGGGGCATTCCCGAGAAGAACGCCCTGGCCCACCGGGGTGGCTGGCAGAAGACGGCCAAAAACAGCTACGAGATCCGCGGCAAGAAACTGGGCATCATCGGCTACGGCAATATCGGCACCCAGTTCTCGGTGCTGGCGGAATCCCTGGGGATGGACGTCTACTTCTATGACGTGGTCTCCAAGCTGCCCCTCGGCAACGCCAAACAGGTGGGTTCCCTCAAGGAATTGCTGAACCTGGCGGACGTGGTCAGCCTGCATGTGCCGGAAACCCCGGCCACCCGCTACATGTTCGGCCCGGACCAGTTCGCCCAGATGAAGCCCGGCAGCATCCTGATGAATGCCTCCCGCGGCACTGTGGTGGATATCGGCGCCCTGGCCGAGGCTATCAGCAGCGGCAAGCTGCTGGGCGCGGCCATCGACGTTTTCCCGGTGGAGCCCAAGTCCAATGATGAAGAGTTCGTCTCGCCCCTGCGGGAATTCGACAATGTCATACTGACCCCCCATATCGGCGGTTCCACCATCGAGGCCCAGGAAAACATCGGCCGGGAAGTGGCGGAGAAGCTGGCCATGTACAGTGACAACGGCACGTCGGTGTCTTCCGTGAACTTCCCGGAAGTGGCCCTGCCCTCGCACCCGAACCAGCACCGCCTGCTGCACATTCACGAGAACGTGCCCGGGGTGATGTCCGAGATCAACCAGGTGTTCTCCGAGAATGGCATCAACATCTGCGGCCAGTACCTGCAGACCAAGGAAGAGATCGGCTATGTGGTGATCGACGTGGACAAGGCCTATGGCGAGCTGGCACTGGAGAAGCTGCGCAAGGTGAAGGGCACCATCCGCTGCCGCGTACTGTTCTGAACCGCTTACGGCCAGGAAAAAGGGGTGCCCGTGCGGCACCCCTTTTTTGTGTCGGTCAACAGGCCGGGCTAACGCTCCATGGGCACCAGGGTCAGCTCGACCCGACGGTTCTGCTCCCGGCCTGCGGCGGTTTCATTGCTGGCCACCGGGTAGCGCTCGCCATAGCCGGTGGCCCGGGTGCGGGCCGGGGCTATGCCCTGGTCCAGCAGGAAGTCCCGCACCGAGCCAGCCCGGCGCTCGGACAGCAGCTGGTTGTAGCTGTCGGAGCCGGTGCTGTCGGTGTGTCCCTCGATCTGGATACGGGTCTGATCGAACTCCTCCAGCACCAGTGCCACGGACTCCAGCACGCCGGTAAAGGAAGACTTGATGGAAGCCTGGTCGGTATCGAAGGTGATGTTACCCGGCATCACCAGTTCGATATTGTCGCCGTTCCGTACCACCCTGACACCGGTACCCTCGAGTTTCCGGCGCAGCTGGGCTTCCTGCCGGTCCATGTAGTAGCCGATGCCGCCCCCGACCGCGGCACCGCCGGCGGCCCCGATCAGGGCACCCTTGCCCCGGTCGCTCCGGCTGGAGGTGGCGGCGCCCACCGCGGCGCCACCGATGGCGCCGATAATGCTGCCCTTGGTGGCGCTGGAGGTTTTCTCCTCGCCACTATAGGGGTCGTAGGTCATACAGCCGGACAGGCCGAAGGCGGCCACAGAGAATGCAATCAGAGTCTTCTTCACGGTTATTTCTCCTGTGTTATTAACCGTTCTTCAATGCCGGGCAGCGGCGTGCTCCCTCTGGGCTCGGTCAAAGGCATCGATGATGCCGTTGAACACCAGTGCCTGCAGATCCTGGGCCTCGTTCACCAGGTGGTGACGCCCGTCCGGCAGTTTCAGTTCCTTTACCGCCGAAAACTTGTTCCTGATGATTCGCAGGTTGTGACGCCAGTCCACCGTGCGGTCCAGCTCCCCCTGTATCACCGTCACCGGGAAATCCACCGGCCGCGCCGATTCGATATGGGGCACCCACTGGCGCAGGGCATTGACCCAGTCCACGTGTACGGCCCGGGCCTGCAACGGATCATGTTCCCGCAGAAACCTGACAAAGCGTGTATTGGCGCTGTTCTCCGAGAAGGCCCGCTTCCACCGCCGCAGGAACGGCCGGATCACCGTATGCAGTGCCCGTGCCCCCAGCCAGCCTACCGGCCGAACCAGCGGCGCCAGCAACACCACGGTGTGGAAGGCCGAGGTGGACCGGCTGTGATGGTTGGACAGCAGGTAGTCGATAAGTATGCCCCCGCCGGTACTCTGCCCCACCGCGTACCAGGGCCTGACCGCGTGGCGGCGGACCCGGGCAAGCACATCGCTCAGCACCGCCTGGTATTCCATGAAACTGCCAATGGCGGCGGGGGTGCCGCTGGACAGGCCGTGGCCGGGCTGGTCCCAGGCCAGCACATCGTAGCCGGCCCCAAGGCAGCGCTCGATCAGCTGGCTGTACAGCCCGACATGGTCGAAGTAGCCGTGAAGGATGAAGACCGTGCCCCTGGACCCGGCCTGTTCCGGCTGCCGGTAGAAATGCACCGCCACGGTATGACCGCCGGCCTCCACCACCCCGGCCGTATACCGGACCTCCGGGTACTCGACCCACAGGTCCAGCCCGTAGAACCGGCAGTAGGCCTGCATGTCCGCGCTCAGCGGTTCTGCTCTGTCGGGGGCAAAGGCAGGCAGGGCCTGGCGGAGTGCCTCGCTTTCCCATTCCGGGATGCCGATCTTGTCGCTCTTCCAGTACACTTAGGGTTATACGCCTTTTCAGCTTGTCCGGTTGGTACGGTGGACTTATCCGGAGAATACCACAGTCCCCGGCGGCCTCTGCGCCGGTTACGGAATTTACGGGTTTTTTACCTGTTCCGACAGTCTCATGACAATGCCTGCAGCATCCTTACTGCATCCCCCCTCCACCTCGAGCGATCGTTGACCCCGTATCAGTTCCTCCTTGTGACGCCGGGGCCAGCGCTTGATCTGCCATTCCAGCCTGAGGGCACGGGAGCGGCTGCCCACCGCCTGGCTGAACACCAGCTCCAGCGGACCCCGGCCCCGCAGGCTGCGGGCGCACCTGCGGCCACCTTGCTGATGCTCGGCGAAGCGCCGCTGCACGTCCGTGGTAACCCCTGTATACAGGGTGTTGCCAGCGGTGCGAACCAGGTACAGGTGCCAGTCAGCCACGGGCGGGCTCCGGGGTTGCATGGCCGCTGCCGAGCTGCTGCAGCCACAGGCCGGCGACGATCAGCACCAGCCCGATCCAGGTGGACATCAGGATTACCTCGCCCAGGATGAGGTAGATAAACACCAGCGACAGAAACGGCGAGATAAAGATCAGGTTACTGACCCGGGCGGCGTTGGTGGCCAGCTTCATGGCCCGGGACCAGAGCACGAAAGCCACCCCCATTTCAAAGGCGCCCACATAGAGGCTTCCGGCAAAGCCGCCGCTGGCCAGAGGCGGCAGCCCGTCCTGCCACCAGGTCAGCAGGACAAGCACCGGCAGTGCAAACAGAAAGTTGAGGAACAGCCCGGTGACCGGATGGCGCCGGTCGCGGGTGGCCAGAATCCAGTAGCTGGCCCACACCAGCGTACTGGCAAGGGCCAGCGACACCCCGAGCGGATCCGAAAACGACAGCGCGGTCAGGTCGCCCCGGGTCGCGATCACCACCACCCCACCGTAGCAGACCAGCCCCGCCAGTACATCGGTGACTTTCAGGCGGTGGCCAAGAAAAGGCACCGACAGGTACGCCAGTACCAGCGCCCAGGTGTAGTTAATGGGCTGGGCCTCCTGGGCAGGCAGCCGGTCAAAGGCCGCGAACAGCAGCAGATAGTAGAGGCAGGGATTGATCAGCCCCAGCCCCAGAGACTGCAGGTACTGCCGTGGTGGCAGCCGGAACGCGGCAAGCAGCCGGCCCTGCAGCGCCAGCAGCAACGCCAGCACCAGCACCGAGGCGGCGCAGGCCACCAGCAGCATCTGCAGGGGGGTGTAGTAGCCGAGGGTCAGTTTGAAGGCGGTGGCAACGGTGGACCACAGCAGGACCGCACCCAGGCCCGACACCATGGCCAGGCGCTGGTTTTTCATTCCAGCCCTTCCCGGGTTTCCAGCCAGCGGTAAAGGGTGCGGCGGTTGATGCCTAGAATCTGGGCGGCCCGGCGCTTGTTGCCGTCCACCCGCTCCATCACCTGCTTTACGTACCGGTGCTGCAGGGTCTCGAGGGTGGGCCAGCTGGCAACAGGCTCATCCTCCAGCTCATCCGGCCGGGCCCGGGAGACACTCACCTGACGTTTGCGGATGCGGGCCGGCAGGTGCTCCGGCTGCACGATATCGCCCTCGCAGAAGGTCACCGCCCGCTCCATGGCGCTGGCCAGTTCACGCACATTGCCCGGAAACGGGTAGTCCGTCAGCGTGTGCAGGGTCGCCTCGCCAAGGCGCAGGAACCCCCGCTGGTGGCGGTCTGCGGACTGTCGCAGAAAGTGCATGGCCAACAGTTCCACGTCATCGCCCCGTTCCCGCAGCGGTGGCACGGTCAGCATCAGGGTTTCCAGGCGGTAGTAGAGGTCTTCCCGGAATTTCCCCCGGTGTACCGCCTCCATCAGGTCGACGTGGGTGGCGGCCAGAACCCGGACATCCACCGGCTCCTCCCTTTCGGCGCCTACGGGCTTGACGCGGCCCTCCTGCAGCACCCGTAACAGCTTGGCCTGCAGTGACAGCGGCATTTCTCCGATCTCGTCAAGCAGCAGGGTGCCGCCGTCCGCCTCCGCAAACAGCCCCTTGCGGGCCTGACGGGCGCCGGTAAAGGCCCCGGCTTCGTGACCGAAGAATTCACTTTCCATCAGTTCCGGCGGTATACCGGCACAGTTCACCGGAATGAAGGGCCCGTCCCGGCGGTGGCTTTCCCGGCGAATGGCGCGGGCCACCAGTTCCTTGCCGGTACCACCCTCGCCGTTGATCAGCACC
>JBMCIH010000060.1:0-8064 GCA_048617055.1 Marinobacter sp.
CAATCACGAACTTGCCGGTGGGATTGATGTGGAACCGGGTGTCCTTGTGCAGCAGTTCCTCCGGCAGGGCATGCCTGACGATCAGTTCCATGACCGCCTCCTGCAGGTCCGCCTGGCTTACCTCGGGGTCGTGCTGGGTCGACAGCACGATGGCGTCGATGCCCACCACCTTGCCGTTCTCGTACCGGCAGGTGACCTGGCTCTTGGCATCCGGGCGCAGCCAGGGCAGCAGTCCACTGCGGCGGGCTTCTGCCTGGCGCTGTACCAGCCGGTGGGAGAAGTTGATCGGGGCCGGCATGAGTGCGTCGGTCTCGTTGCTGGCGTAGCCGAACATCAGGCCCTGGTCACCGGCGCCCTGGTCTTCCGGCTTCTGCCGGTCCACGCCCTGGGCGATGTCCACCGACTGCTTGCCGATAATGTTGATCACGCCGCAAGTGTCGCCGTCGAAGCCCACGTCGGAGGAGGTATAGCCGATGTCCTTGATGACGCCGCGCACCAGGTCTGCCAGGTCCACCCAGGCGCTGGTGGTGATCTCGCCGCCAACGATGGCGACGCCGGTCTTGACCATGGTTTCGCAGGCTACCCGGGCGTAGGGATCATCGGTCAGGATCGCGTCCAGTACCGCATCGGAAATCTGGTCGGCCAGTTTGTCCGGATGGCCCTCGGAGACCGACTCGGATGTAAAGATGCTGTAGTCAGACATAACACAGGCTCCTTTTGAGCAGGTGGACAGTGAGCTGCCCTGTTTTCTGAGTGTTGTTCACGGTTGAAACTGATTTCGAATTGTATATCAAAATTTTTTGATATTCATTCTTCACCCCGGCTTTCGGGCCTGCGGAATTCCCTTACCTGAATCTGGAAGCCGTTACGCAGGCCGATAAACAGGGATTCCCCGGTTTCCAGCCCGGCATCCATGGCCCAGGCGCTCAGCTCCTCGGGCTCGAACCCCAGCCAGAGGTCGCCGCAGTTCTGTCTGGCCCAGTCCTGGTCGTGGCGGCGCAGGTCACTGATGATCAGGAAGGCCCCCGGTGCCATCAGTTCGCTGGCCTCAAGAATAATGTCCGCCGGGCTGGGCACGTGGTGCAGCACCATGTTGGCCACCACCAGGTCGAAGCGTTCTCCCCGTGGCAGCAGGGCGGCGGTGGTGCCTTCCACCAGCTCCACCGTGTCCAGTTGCTGGTCGGCACAGGTCTGCCGGGCCTTGCGGAGCATGTCGGCGGAGTTGTCAACCGCCAGAACCCGCGGGCAGATCGCCGCCAGTACCGGCAGGAACGCCCCTTCACCGGGCCCGATCTCCAGGGCCGAGCGCCACTGGTGCTGGGCGGCCCGGGCGCGGATCAGCTCCTCGGTCGGTTCGGCGTAGAGGTCAAAGGCGGCAATAAGCTCCTGCTGTTCCCGGAACTGGTCCGCATGGCGGGCAAAGAAAGCCTGGGACTGGTCCGCCCGCTGGTCGCGGATGGCTTCAATTTTCGCCTGCAGCTGACCGGTTACCGGAACCTGGTCGATGGTACTGAAGATCTGCCGGGCGGCATTGTCGACCACCCCCTGTTGGCCCGGCGCCAGGTGCACGGGGCGGCGGTAGAAAATCGCGTTGCCTTCCCGCTGCGGCTCGATCAGACCCGCCTTGTGCAGCACCTTCAGGTGGTGGCTCATGCCGGACTGACGGACATCGAACAGCTGACTCAGTTCCAGCACGCCGAAGGTGTCCCGTTTCAGAACCCGCAGGATTTCCAGGCGCAGGGGATCGCCGCAGGCCTTGTAGAGCGGGGCGAGGGCCGTAAGGCCCGGTTGTGCGACTGGGGTGTTCAGGCTGGTCATGGCGGAAAGTCTAGCCCCGGGGGTCGGGGCAATCAATATCTATATCAAAAAAAATTGATATAGGTTTCGGGGCCCCTGCTACCTGCTGCCCGGACCGTGACGCCGATTTGCCCCCGTGGCCACTAATCGGCGAAAATACGCGCCTTCTTTTGATCCCTTGTTTGCTGACCAAGACTGGAGAAACGTTAATGCCGTCCCGTAAAGATCTCGCCAACGCCATTCGCGCGCTGAGCATGGATGCGGTTCAGAAAGCCAAATCCGGCCACCCGGGTGCGCCCATGGGCATGGCAGATATCGCCGAGGTGCTGTGGAACGACTACCTCAGCCACAACCCGGCCGACCCGTACTGGGCCAACCGCGACCGGTTCGTTCTCTCCAACGGCCATGGCTCCATGCTGCAGTATTCCCTGCTGCACCTGAGCGGATACGACGTTTCCATTGACGACATCCGGAACTTCCGTCAGCTGCACTCCAAAACCCCCGGCCACCCGGAGTACGGCTACACGCCGGGCGTGGAGACCACCACCGGTCCCCTGGGCCAGGGCATCGCCAATGCGGTCGGCTTCGCCATTGCCGAGAAGGCGCTGGCGGCCCAGTTCAACCGCCCCGGCCACACTATTGTGGACCACTACACCTACGCCTTCCTGGGGGACGGCTGCCTGATGGAGGGCATCTCCCATGAAGTGGCCTCCCTGGCGGGCACCCTGGGCCTGGGCAAACTGATCTTCTTCTACGATGACAACGGCATTTCCATTGATGGCGAAGTGGACGGCTGGTTCACTGATGACACCCCCAAGCGTTTCGAGGCCTACGGCTGGCAGGTGATTCCGGCGGTGAACGGCCACGATGCCGAAGCCATCCGCTCCGCCATTGAGAGCGCCCGGGCCAATACCGGGCAGCCCACGCTGATCTGCTGCAAGACCGTCATCGGTTATGGCTCCCCCAACAAACAGGGCACCGAGGGGTGCCATGGCGCGCCCCTGGGTGATGACGAAATCCAGCTCACCCGGGAGAAGCTGGGCTGGAACCACGGCCCCTTCGAGGTACCGGATGATATCTACGCCGCCTGGAGTGCCCGGGAGAAAGGCGCCGCTTCCCAGAAAGCCTGGGAAGACGCCTTCGCCGCCTATGAGAAAGCCGAACCGGCACTGGCCGCCGAGTTCAGGCGCCGCATGAAGGGTGACCTGCCGAAGGACTTCGCTGAAAAGGCCGATGCGTACATCCGCGAGTGCCAGAAAAAAGGCGAAACCGTCGCCAGCCGCAAGGCGTCCCAGAACACCCTCAATGCCTATGGCCCGGCGCTGCCGGAACTGCTGGGCGGCTCCGCCGACCTGGCCGGTTCCAACCTCACCATCTGGAGTGACAGCAAGGGCCTGACCAGGGATGACGCTTCCGGCAACTACATCTACTATGGGGTGCGGGAATTCGGCATGGCCGCCATCATGAATGGCATCGCCCTGCACGGCGGCTTCGTGCCCTATGGCGCCACCTTCCTGATCTTCATGGAATACTGCCGCAACGCCGTGCGCATGGCGGCTCTGATGAAGCAGCGCTCCATCTATGTGTTCACCCACGACTCCATCGGTCTGGGGGAGGATGGCCCAACCCACCAGCCGGTGGAACAGCTGGCCAGCCTGCGCACCACGCCCAACATGAGCACCTGGCGGCCGGCGGATGCCGTCGAGTCCGCCGTCGCCTGGAAATCAGCCCTCGAGCGCAGGGACGGCCCCACCGCCCTGGTGTTCTCACGCCAGGGGCTGCCCCACCAGGACCGGGACGACAAGCAGCTGGCCAACATTGCCAAGGGCGGCTATATCCTTTCGGACGACGGTGGCACCCCGGACCTGATTCTTATCGCCACCGGCTCGGAAGTGGCGCTGGCCCAGGACGCCGCCGGCCAACTGCGGGAGCAGGGGCGCAAGGTACGGGTGGTGTCCATGCCGTCCACCGATGTGTTTGACGCCCAGAGTGCCCAGTACAAGCAGAAGGTGCTGCCGCTGGATGTGACCAACCGCATCGCTATCGAAGCCGCCATTGAAGACTACTGGTACAAGTACGTGGGCCTGGACGGCCGCGTCATCGGCATGAGCAGCTTCGGCGAATCGGCGCCGGCGGGCGAACTGTTCCGTGAATTCGGCTTTACCGTCGATAATATTGTGGGCACCGCCCTCGAACTGCTGGACAACTGATGAGCAACCAGGCCCCGGCACCCATCGCCATCAATGGCTATGGCCGCATCGGCCAGTGTGTGCTGCGTGCGCTCTACGAAAACGGCTACCGGGACCGGTTGCAGGTGGTTGCCATCAACGAACTGGCGGACCTGGACACCATCGCCCACCTGACCCGGTATGACTCCACCCACGGCCGCTTCCGGGGTGAGGTGCGCACTGACGGCAACCACCTGGTGGTGAACGGCGACCGGATCCGGGTGCTGCGCAGCCCCGAGCCGGCGGGTCTGCCCTGGGGCGAGCTGGGTGTGGAGCTGGTGCTGGAATGCTCCGGCTCTTTTACCGATCGCGCCACGGCAGAGTTGCACCTGGCGGCCGGAGCCCGGCGCCTGTTGTTCTCCCAGCCGGCGGAACCGGATGTGGACCGCACAGTGGTTTACGGTATCAACGACGACAGTCTTCAGGCGACCGACAGAGTGATCTCTGCGGCATCCTGCACCACCAACTGCCTGGTGCCGGTGATACAGGTGCTGGACAGGGCCCTGGGGGTGGAGCAGGGCAGCACCACCACCATCCACGCGGCCATGAACGACCAGCCGGTTATCGACGCCTACCATCACCAGAACCTGCGCCTGACCCGCAGCGCCCTGCATAATATTGTGCCGGTGGACACAGGGCTGGCCCGGGGCATCGAACGGCTGCTGCCGGCGATGAAGGACCGGTTCAGCTCCGTTGCCATGCGGGTGCCGACCATGAACGTGTCCGCCATCGACATGGTGGTCAATGTCCGGCGTGACACCAGCGTCGGGGAAGTGAACCGGCTGTTGTCGGAAGCATCGGAAAACGGCTTCAAGGGCGTGCTCGGCTACACTGACGAACTGCTGGCCAGCGCCGACTTCAACCACGACGCCCGCTCCGGCATTGTTGATGGCGGCCAGACCCGGGTAACCGGCGGGCGTATGGTCAAGGTGCTGTGCTGGTTCGATAACGAATGGGGCTTCGCCAACCGGATGCTGGATGTTAGCCAGCGCTGGCTGGCGCTTGCGGGGGTCTGACCCATTTTTCTCACAGAGAAAATAGGGTCTGACCCCATTTTACAAGTTGATCTGCCGCGGAACCCACGGCCCTTCGACAGGCTCAGGGCGAGCGGTGGTGTTCACTGGGCTCTGAGGGATCGGCCTTCGGCCGGCTCACGGGCACCGTTCGCCCTGAGCCTGTCGAAGGGAGCCTGTCGAAGGGCGCTGGGCTCGCGGCAATCAAACGTACTGAACTATCAATAATGGAACTGCGACTATGGCCATCAAGAAAATGACTGATCTGGATCTTGCCGGCAAGCGGGTGCTGATCCGGGAAGATCTCAACGTACCCGTCAGGGACGGCAAGGTAAGCAGCGACGCCCGCATCCGCGCGTCCCTGCCCACCATCAAGGCGGCACGGGATGCCGGGGCGAAAGTCATGCTGATGTCCCACCTGGGGCGCCCGGAAGAAGGCGTCTATGATGAGGCTTCCTCCATGAAACCGGTGGCCGGGCACCTGTCCGGCCTGCTGGGGCAGGAAGTGCGGCTGGTCAGCGACTACCTGGACGGTGTCGAGGTGGCCGACGGCGAGGTGGTCCTGTTCGAGAATGTCCGCTTCAACAAGGGCGAGAAGAAAGACAACGAGGAACTGGCGAAGCAGTATGCCGCGCTCTGCGATGTCTATGTCATGGACGCCTTCGGCACCGCCCACCGCGCCCAGGCCTCCACCCATGGCGTGGCGAAATTCGCGCCCGAAGCCTGCGCCGGGCCGCTGCTGGCGGCGGAGCTGGACGCACTGGGCAAGGCCCTGGACAACCCCGCCAAACCGGTGGTGGCCATTGTCGGCGGCTCCAAGGTGTCCACCAAGCTGGATGTACTGAACGCCCTGGAGAAAGTCTGCGACCAGATCATCGTGGGCGGCGGTATTGCCAACACCTTCCTGGCGGCAGCCGGCCATCCCGTGGGCAAGTCCCTGTGCGAGCACGACCTGATCGACACCGCAAAGGAAATCGCCTCACGGGTGGAGATTCCGCTGCCAGTGGATGTGGTTGTAGCGCCGGAATTTTCCGAAAACGCCACCGCCACGGTGAAAAACATTTCCGACGTCGCCGCTGACGATATGATCCTGGACGTGGGCCCGGAAACCGCCGGCGAGTTCGCCCAGTTGCTGAAAAACGCAAAGACCATCCTGTGGAATGGCCCGGTGGGGGTGTTTGAATTCGATCAGTTTGGTAATGGCACCAGGGCGCTGGCTTATGCTATCGCTGAGAGCGATGCGTTCTCCCTGGCCGGCGGCGGTGATACCGTGGCGGCGGTTGACAAGTATGGTGTAGCTGACAAGATCTCCTATATCTCCACCGGTGGTGGTGCCTTCCTGGAGTTTGTGGAAGGCAAGACATTGCCTGCAGTAGCGGTACTTGAAGAGCGTGGTGCCTGAGGTACCAGTGACCACGGTTTGACAGCAAGGGGGTGGGGGAGGCCTTTCCGGAACCGTCTGCAGCCAGGGATGGCTTCAGCCGAGCCCTACAGGGATGTATTCACGGGCGTGTTCCGGAAAGGCCTCCCCCAGCGCCGCAGCAGACTCCACAGCCCGAGTCTGCGCCGAACATTTTCATACTCGAAGGAGAAAACCCATGGCCCTGATTTCGATGCGGCAACTACTGGATCATGCCGCCGAGCATGGTTACGGTGTACCCGCTTTCAACGTGAACAACCTGGAACAGATGCGCGCCATCATGGAAGCGGCCGACAAGACCGATTCCCCGGTTATCGTCCAGGCCTCCGCCGGCGCCCGTAAATACGCCGGCGCGCCCTTCCTGCGTCACCTGATACTGGCGGCGGTGGAAGAGTTCCCCCACATCCCCGTGGTCATGCACCAGGACCACGGCACCAGCCCGTCGGTATGCCAGCGCTCCATTCAGCTGGGCTTCAGCTCGGTGATGATGGACGGCTCCCTGGGTGAGGACGGCAAGACCCCCACCGACTACGACTACAACGTCGACGTGACCCGGCGCACCGTGGATATGGCCCATGCCTGTGGCGTGTCCGTGGAAGGCGAGCTGGGCTGCCTGGGCTCCCTGGAAACCGGAATGGCCGGTGAGGAAGACGGCATCGGCGCCGAAGGCAAGCTGGACCACGACAAGCTGCTCACCGACCCGGAAGAAGCGGCGGACTTCGTCAAGAAGACCCATGTGGATGCCCTGGCCATTGCCATAGGCACCAGCCACGGCGCCTACAAGTTCACCCGCCCGCCCACCGGCGACATCCTGGCGATTGAGCGCATCAAGGAAATCCACGCCCGCATTCCGGACACCCACCTGGTCATGCACGGCTCCAGCTCCGTGCCCCAGGACTGGCTGGAAATCATCAACCAGTATGGCGGTGAGATTCCGGAAACCTACGGGGTGCCGGTGGAAGAGATCGTCGAGGGCATCAAGCACGGCGTGCGCAAGGTGAACATCGACACCGACCTGCGCCTTGCCAGCACCGGTGCCGTGCGCCGTTTCCTGGCCCAGAACAAGGCCGAGTTCGACCCGCGCAAGTACCTCAAGGAAACCATGAAGGCCATGACGGAGATCTGCGTCGCCCGTTACCAGGCCTTCGGTACGGCGGGCAACGCCAGCAAGATCAACCCCATCAGCCTGGAAAGGATGTTCCAGCGCTACGAGTCCGGCGAGCTGGACCCCAAGGTCCGGTAAGAACACGGGCCCACAGGAGCAGGCACGCCGGCTCCTGTGTCTGCCTGCCCCGCTCACGGCAGTTCTATCGGATCCTTCAGCAGATTGCGGATGTACAGCATCCGCACCAGCACCAGCGCAACCACCAGCAGAGGCGCCGCCAGCAGCAGCCCCAGAATGCCGAACATCAGGCCCAGCAGGAACTGGGCGGACAACAGCAGCGCCGGCGGGACGTCCAGATTGCTCTGTTCGATCAGTGGCGTGATCAGGTAGCTTTCCAGCGTCTGGATGACTAAATAGAGCAGCAATACCCACAATAGCAAGGTCGGCCCCTCGGCCCAGCCCACCAGGGCGGCCGGAATGACGGACAGTAAGGGCCCGATG
>JBMCIH010000061.1:0-8044 GCA_048617055.1 Marinobacter sp.
TTGCGCTCTGAGCAACTGCGTCGGCTGGCCCGCATCACCCGTGACTACGACAAGGGCTATGCCCACTTCACCACCCGCCAGAACGTCCAGCTCAACTGGCCGGCCCTGGCGGATGTGCCCGACATCCTGGCGGAACTGGCCGAGGTGGAGATGCATGCCAACCAGACCAGTGGTAACTGCATCCGCAACACCACCACCGACCAGTTTGCCGGGGTGCAGACCGATGAGATCACCGATCCCAGGCCCTACTGCGAAATCATCCGGCAGTGGTCCACCTATCACCCGGAGTTCGCCTTCCTGCCCCGCAAGTTCAAGGTGGCCGTGAACGCCTCCGAGCACACTGACCGCGCTGCCATCCAGGTGCATGATATTGGCCTGCAGATGGTGCGTAACGACGCCGGTGAGCTGGGCTTCCGGGTTCACGTGGGCGGCGGTCTGGGCCGTACGCCCATGGTGGGGCCGGTGATCCGTGACTTCCTTCCGGAGCTGGACCTGCTCACCTACCTCGAGGCCATCCTGCGGGTCTATAACCGCTATGGCCGCCGGGACAACAAGTACAAGGCGCGGATCAAGATCCTGGTCAAGGCCCTGACACCGGAAGGCTTTGCTGAGCGGGTTGAGGCTGAGTGGGCGCGTATCAAGAACTCCCCCACCCGGCTGACCCGCGACGCCATCAACCGCATGAAGGGGTATTTTACTGAGCCGGACTACCAGGCCCTGGAAGACAACCCGCCGGCACTGGAGGCTGCCCGCAACGACAGCAAGGCCTTCGACAACTGGGTGCGGCGCAACGTCAACCAGCACAAGAAGCCGGGTTACGCCATTGTCACCCTGACCATGAAAAAGACCGGCACGCCCCCGGGCAATGTTTCCGACCGCCAGTTGGAGCAGATCGCCGACCTGGCCGAAAGCTACAGCTTCGGTGAGGTACGGGTCACCCACGAGCAGAACGTGGTGCTGGCGGATGTCCGCCAGGATCAGCTTCATCAGCTGTGGCAGGAAACCCGCCCCATGGGCTTTGCCACCGCCAACCTGAACACCCTGACGGACGTAATCTGCTGCCCCGGCGGCGACTATTGTGCCCTGGCCAACGCCAAGTCCATTCCGGTGGCGGAATCCATACAGCGCCGGTTCGACAACCTGGACTTCCTCTACGACCTGGGCAATATCGACCTCAACATCTCCGGCTGCATGAATGCCTGTGGCCACCATCACGTGGGCCATATCGGCGTTCTGGGCGTCGACAAGAAGGGCGAGGAGTATTACCAGATCAGCCTGGGGGGCGCCTCCCAGCATGACGCCGCCATTGGCAAGATCCTGGGCCCCTCCTTCGCCCGCGACGACATGCCGGATGTGATCGAGAAGATCATCGATGTCTATGTAAGCAACCGGACCGAAGAGGAAGAGTTCCTCGATACCTACCGTCGTATCGGAATCGACCCGTTCAAGGAGCGTGTATATGGCTGATATCATTCGATATGATGGCACTGTCGTTGACGATGACTGGGTGGTTGTTGACCACCCTTCCGAAGGGGAATCACTGCGTCTGCCCGAGGGCCGCTGCCTGATTCCGGCAGAGCTCTGGCTGGCAGGCCACGAGCACTATGCCGGCAATGACCGGATTGGCCTGTGGCTGGAAAGCCACGAGGAGCCGGAAATGATTGCGGGGTTTGTGGACCAGCTGCCGCTGATCGCGGTGAATTTCCCCAAGTTCAGTGACGGCCGGGGCTATTCCACAGCGCGCCTTCTGCGGGAACGCTTTGGTTACCGGGGTGAACTGCGGGCCATCGGCGATGTGCTGCTGGACCAGCTGCAGTTCATGAAGCGCTGCGGCTTTGACAGCTACGCCCTGCGCCCGGACAAGGACATCACCAAGGCGGCCCGTTGCCTGAACTTCTTCAGCAATGCCTACCAGGCTGCCACCGACAACGACGAGCCGCTGTTCCGCCGGCGTGGGGAACACCCGGTCGCCGAGATGGCCTGATCAAAAAAAACGCTGGCACCGCCAGCGTTTTTTTGCCCTCCCGGGCCGGCTAATGAGGCGCTGCGGCCGGGGTTGGCCGCAGGCACTCAGAGACTGTGATCCAGAACGATCTTGCCGTGGGACTGCCCTTGCAGGAAGGCCTTGAGGGCACTGTCCAGCTCGCCCCGCCCAATGTCACGGGCTGCCGCTTCCGTCTTCGGGCATGCCCACTCCGACGCCAGTTTCTGCCACACCGCCTGCTTGTCCTGCAGGGGGATTTCCACTGAGTCCACCCCCAGCAGATTCACACCTCGCAGTATAAAGGGCATGACGGTGGTTTCCACCTTCGGCCCGGCCACCAGGCCGCAGCAGGCTACCGAACCACCGGGCTGAACCTGCTTGAGCAACTCCGCCAGAGGCGCCCCCCCCACTGTATCCACAGCATTGGCATACACCGGCTTGAGCATGGGTTTGGAAGAAGCCTCCAGCGCGTCCCGGCCCACAACCTCGCTGGCACCCAGCGCCTTCAGGGCTGTGGTCTGCTCCGGCTTGCCGGAAACCGCCGTCACAGTAAAGCCAAGGCGGGCAAGCACTTCCACCGCCACCGTGCCGACCGCGCCGCTGGCCCCGGTGACCACTACCGGCCCCTGGTCTGCAGTAGCGCCCATCTTCAGCAGCTTGGCAATACAGAGCCCCGCGGTCAGTCCTGCGGTACCGTAGATCATGGCCTTACGGGCATCCCAGTTTTCCGGCATGGGCACGCACCAGCCGGCCGGCACACGAATATACTCGCCAAAACCGCCCGGCGTGTTCATGCCAAGGTCGTAGCCGGTCACAATCACCTGGCTTCCCACCGCCGGGGAGCCGGCTGACTCCACCACTTCCCCGGCAGCGTCTATTCCCGGAGTATGGGGAAAGTTGCGGGTAACCCCCTTGTTGCCCGAAGCTGACAGGGCATCCTTGTAATTGAGCGAGGAATGGCTGACCCGGATCAGCACCTCGTTGTCCGGCAGGTCCGCGACCCGGCAGGTTTCCTCCCTGCCCACGTACTGGCCGTCCTGCTCGTGGACACGCCATGCGCGGTATTCGGTGTCGTTACTCATACCTTGTCTCCTGAGATTGGGGAATTGTTATTGAAGGTTCTGGTTGCGGAACGCACTCAATACCCGCCATACCGTCGCCTCCAGCGCAGCACTGGCGGCCAGGCCGAGTTTTTCCGGTAGCGTGCGCTTGCGCCGGAAACTCACGGCTACCACGTCCGAGCGCTCGCACGCGTCGATCAGGTACTCGTCGGAGGTACGTATCTCGTCAATCAGTTTCATTTCCAGAGCGCGGGTGCCGAACCAGATATCGCCATTCGCAACCTGCTTCATGTCCAGACCGGCCCGGCGCTCACTGACGTAATCCTTGAACAGGTCGTGGGTATCCTCAAGATCCTCCAGGAACTTGCGACGGCCCGTTTCCGTGTTTTCGCCGAAGATGGTCAGCGTGCGCTTGTGCTCGCCGGCGGTCAGGATTTCATAATCCACATCGTGTTTTTTCAGCATCCGGTGGAAGTTGGGCAACTGGGCAACCACGCCAATCGAGCCAAGCACAGCAAAGGGCGAGGCGATGATCCGGTCGGCAACACAGGCCATCATGTAACCACCGCTGGCCGCCACCTTGTCGACACAGGCGGTCAGGCGGATACCCTTGCTGCGGATACGGTCCAGCTGGGCCGCCGCCAGCCCGTAGGCGTGGACAAGACCGCCCCCGCTCTCCAGGCGCACCACTACTTCGTCGCGTCCCGGTTGCGCCACAGCGAGAACGGCAGTGACGGACTTGCGCAGGGTTTCCGTGTCACTGGCGCGGATGTCACCGTGGAAATCGATTACAAAAGTGCGCGGACGCTGATCTTCGCCGCTGTTCTTGCCCTTGCCCACCTTCTTGGCGGCCTTTTCCGCCTTCTGCCTGGCCTTGTTCCAGATCTTGCGCTGCTCCGGCGCCAACATGCGGGACTCTATGGCCTCCCGGAGCCTGCGGTATTTATCGTTGAGGCGGCGAACCGTCAGTTCGCCTTCGTCATCGCCCTCGCCCCGGCTGCGCTGGATGGCAGAACCCGCCAGGACGATGACCACGACAATCGCCGCCAGGAAGGTGAGCACCTTGGCAAGGAAGAGTCCGTAGTCAGAGAGAAATTCCAATGCACGCTCCATGATTGTTGGTGGCCCGCGGTCGGTGCGCGATGGCCCTTCTGGTTATACTGCAATTCGGCAGACCCCCGATTGTAACCGAGGCCGGGACGTGTACAACCTTCCACCGGGAAAAGTTGTCAAACGATCGTTTGACTTTTTCTTGACACTCCCGGGCCCTGCCCCTAAAGTCCGAAGGAACCGACCCGCCGGACAGCCGGCAGGACGTGCTCTTTCAACTTGCCCACATTGTTACACATAAAGGGAAAAACAATGTCTGTAGCCCAGGTATTCGAGAAATTTGAACAGAACTTCAATCCCGACGCCGCCCAGGGCCTGGATCTGGTCTTCCAGTTCAATATCGAGGACGACCAGAACCACCACCTGATCATCAAGGACGGCACCTGCACGGTGGTTGAAGGTGATCACGAGGATCCGTCGGTAACGCTGATTATGGATTCCGCGACCCTGAACGGCATTGTCTCCGGCGAGACTGACGGCATGCAGGCATTCATGTCCGGTCAGCTGCGAGCCGAGGGTGACATGATGCTGGCCACCAAGCTGGGCCAGCTGTTCTCTATCAACAAGTGAACGGCACCAGACGTAGAAAAAGGCATCCCGCGGGATGCCTTTTTTGTAGTTGGCTGCTGTCCACGAAACCGGGCTCAGGCTAAAGGCCGCCGTCGTCCAGCGAGGATTCCGCCAGCCTGAGCAGGTCGGGGTTGCGGCTGTCGCGGTTGCCGATACTTTCTATGTAATACTCAAGGGATGTAAGCGCGTCGGCCAGGGACTCCAGCACCGCGCTGCCCGGCGGCTCTTTCACGTCCAGCAGCCGGGTCTGGATGGAGCGGGCCACCCGGTCCATCACATCGGCAGCGTCCGGATCACCGATCATCCGCAGGCCGCCCCAGATGCTGTGGAGCGTGTGGGGAAGATTGGCCAGGTGCAGCTTGTCGTAGTCAGACTCCACAAAGGCGGTAATGGCCCGTTTGGCCAGCGTAAGGGCACCGCGGGCTTCGTCACCCACCACGATGGTCGCTTCCCGCAGGTAGAGGGTCTCTTCCCGGCTCTCTGGCCGGGCCGCCGCCAGCGCGTCGGTTTCCGAGGTAATACCGCGGTTGACCATCTGCTGAACGGCGCCTTCGATACCGAGCACCGCGTCAGCCAGGGCGTAGAGTTCGTCCTCCGCCGGCAGTGAGCCGGCCTGTTCCCATATCCGCAACCGCTCGGCTTCGGAGCGGGCAATATCCGCCAGCCGGTTCAGGTCAAGCATGCTGAGGGTGTTCGCCAGCCGGCCCAGGGAATCCGCGATGGTGGACAGTTCACTCAGGTCAGGTTCAATTCCCCGCTCGATGATATCCAGCCGGTCCTTGAGCTGGTTCAGCTCGTCCTGCAGCGCAGTGGACAGGGATTTGAGCACGTCCGCACCCGGACCATAGAGCCGCTTGCGGTGGGCCTCCATCATCGACTCGGGGTAGTCGGACGGGGCCAGGTTCCAGGCAGAGAGAATGCGCTGCACTTCCTGGTTGGCAGAGCCACTGCGAAACAGCAGGTATACCAGGTCACGGATAATGGCTTCATCCAGGGTACGACGGGCCGCGGTGCGACCCACGTAAACCATGTCACGGCTGTACTTTTCGATGCGCATCAGCAGGCGCTTGCGGGCCTCATTGAACCCCATGGCCCGGTCGGTCATGGTCTCGGCCACCACCACCAGCAGACACCACAACTGCCTGAGCTGGCCCTCACCACAGAGCCGGGCGAAACCACGGGCAGCGCGGGCAATCAGTTTCTTGCTGACTACCTCGTTGCGTTCACGGAGCACGCCGATCAGGGCCACCTGGAACATCAGGCGCATGCGGCGGGCATAGTCCTCGAACTCGGCATCGGACAGATCAAGCGGCTCGGCCGCTATGCCGGTACAGAAATCCGGCCGCCGGGTGGTGTCCAGTTCAAAGAAATAGGATTCCGGATGGGGAGACTCGCCTCGGGCAACACGAAGCTCGTTGATAATGGGCAACAGCAGCTCGGGGTGGTCTTCCCGCTGCTGGTGGTAGTACTCCACATAGCGGCGCAGTATAAACAGTGCACTGTTGAGGGTGGTCAGCAGAATGTTCTTGTCGTCGCTGGCGCCCACTGGTACGTCGTTGGCGACCGTCACCGCTTCCTTGCACAGGAGGGTGCCGCCATGGAGCTCCACCAGCACGAAGATGCCCCTGAGCTGGTTCAGGTAATCAACACAGTTCTGCAGATCTTCCCCGCTCTCACGGTTCTCCTGGAAGCGTTCAAGGCTGGCTTCCGCATTGCGGATGGTCTGCTCTATCTCGCTCTTGACCAGATCAAATGACTGTGACTTCGTCGCTAGTGACGACTGAATCATAAACTGATGCTTCCTGTCTCAGCTTCGCCTGCAGGCACCCTTACAGATCACCGGTACCGCGCCTGCACAGGCCTGACCTGAACAGGTGATTCCCAACGGGCCAGGGTATGCAGCCGGGCACCCGATGACAGAGAACTGGCCTGATCGGATGCCGGGCGGGCTGTTGTATATTGCAGATTTGTCGCGGGCCACCCTGACGACTTGCCGTAATTCAAGAACTGTCTATTACTTATAACACATACATTTACCGGCTCAAGTCACTGCAGTCACCAGTTTGCAGATATCCTGATCAGTTCTCAGTTCTGTCGTATTCGTGGACAAAATACACCGAAGCTCTTGCTTTCTTTTCAGGCGCTGCGCCAGAGGGGCTTCTCCCCTGCCTTTTCCACCATATCCAGAAACGCCTCATGGGCCTGCAACTCTTCGTCAGTGGCCCGCACCACGGCCAGGCCAGGACGGTCCTGGGGCAGACGGCGGATGGACTGGCCACCGTCGGAACCCTCGCTACCGGCATCCAGCGACAGGGCCGTCTGACCACCGGTCAGCAGGAGGAATACATCCGCGAGGATCTCCGCATCCAGCAGTGCCCCGTGCAGCTCGCGGTTGCTGTTGTCCACACCATAGCGTTTACACAGGGCGTCCAGGCTGTTTTTCTGACCGGGGTGCTTGCGCCGGGCAACAGCGAGGGTATCCAGTACCCGGCAATGGTCCGTCACCCTGCGTAAGGGCTTGAGGCGGGAAAACTCCGCGTCGATAAAACCGACGTCAAACGCGGCGTTGTGAATGACCAACTCGGCTCCGTCAATGAAATCGAGAAATTCCTGGGCCACCTCGGCGAAGCGGGGCTTGTCCGCCAGGAACCCGTTGGTAATGCCGTGTACCGAGATAGCCTCTTCCTCCACCTCCCGCTCCGGGTTGATGTAGACGTGGTAGTGCCGCCCGGTGAGCTGGCGCTCGATCAGCTCGACACAGCCGATCTCGATAATGCGGTGACCCCCTGCCGGATCGATACCGGTGGTTTCGGTATCCAGAACAATCTGTCTCATCTGTCGTCTTACCCCTGGTTGACTGCGGCTGCCCGTTCGATGCCCAGATTGGCCAATGCATCGGCCCGTTCATTGTCCGGCACCCCGGAGTGACCCCGGACCCAATGCCACGTTACATCATGCCGGGCCACCTCGTCGTCCAGTGCCCGCCACAGATCCTCATTCTTCACCGGCTTGCGGGCGGCGGTTTTCCAGCCATTTTTTTTCCAGCCGCGCATCCACTCGGTAATCCCTTTACGAACGTACTGGGAGTCTGTGTAAACGTCGACCTGACACGGCCGGTTCAGGGCCTTCAGCCCCTGAATTGCCGCCATCAGTTCCATCCGGTTATTGGTGGTTGCGGCCTCGCCCCCGAAAAGCTCTTTTGATTTGTCGCCATAACGGAGCAGTACGCCCCAGCCACCCGGTCCCGGGTTGCCCTTACAGGCCCCATCCGTATAGAGCGTTACTCGCTTGCCCATGCACTTGTCCGCGGTTTCATTGG
>JBMCIH010000062.1:0-7969 GCA_048617055.1 Marinobacter sp.
CGACCCTGATTGGCGGTGGTTATTTCCTGGTGCGCATGTACCGGACGCCGGCCGCAGGCTGAGCCAATCCGTGCCGATAAACGGCCAGTTATTGATACGCATTTACATTTTGACTAGTATCAGAACTTTCCACGAACGGGCCCGATTCCATGTTTACACTGGATGCCGTCAGCTACCAGTTGCCGGAGAAGACACTGCTGCATCCCATCGACCTGACCATCGGGCACGGCCAGGTGGTGGGACTGATCGGTCATAACGGGTCGGGCAAGTCGACGCTGCTGAAACTGCTGGCCCGCCAGCTGCCACCGTCCTCGGGGCAGATCAACCTGGAAGGCAAACCGTTGCACCGCTGGGGCGACCGCCCCCTGGCGCGGCAGATCGCCTACCTGCCGCAGCAGCCCCCCGCTACCGACGGCCTCACCGCCCGGGAACTGGTGAACTTCGGCCGCTACCCCTGGCACGGCGCCCTGGGCCGGTTCTCACAGGAAGACCGGGAACAGGTCCAGCGCGCCATGGCCCTCACCGATACCGAAGCCTATGCCGACCGGGGCGTGGATGAGCTTTCCGGCGGCGAACGTCAGCGGGTCTGGCTGGCCATGCTGCTGGCCCAGAACGCCCGCTTTCTGCTGCTGGACGAGCCCACTTCGGCGCTGGACGTTGCCCATCAGGTGGAGGTGCTGTCACTGGTGCGCAAGCTGGGCAAGGAGCTGGACATGGGTGTGGTGGTGGTACTGCACGACATCAACATGGCCGCCGCCTACTGTGACCACCTGGTGGCGCTCCACAGCGGCCGGCTGCTGACCGAGGGCACACCGGATCAGCTGATGAACCAGGACACGCTGCAAGACATCTACGGCATTCCCATGGCAATCCTGCCCCACCCCCACAACAACGGTGCCCGTATCGCCGTGGTGTGACCCCGGTTATTCCAGCTCGTCAGGCAGCTTTGCCCCCTTCGGCGGCCGGTCAATATGAGGGCAGTTCCCGCATAGGGGGAGGTCCGGCAGCCGGTAGCGGATACAGCAATGCCGCCGCTGCCGAAGAGGCTCGCGCCCTTCCCCCCGCTCCACATAACGGACCGGGTTCGCCATGGGGTTGGGGTGGCCGTCGGGGCGTCTGTCCAGCTCAATGAGCTTTTCGCCGTCCGCCAGCATTTTTTCAGGCACGCCACCGGCAGCCATGGTGCGGATCAGCCATTCAAAATAGTTGGCCGCATTGTTCCACAGTACCCGGGGGGCGACCTTGACCTGCTGGCTCCAGCCTTCGATCAGCGGTTCAAAATTCTCGTCCAGCAGTACCCGGAAGCGCTCGAAGGGATCCGCCGGCGTTTCCCCGAAAGGCTGCCCTTCATCAGGCAGCCGAAAGGCCTCGGGTACGGCTCCGTCACCCAGGATGACCTCGATCTGGTCCAGGGCCACGGGCAACTCCCGCCCGAGCACCAGGTTGGCGGCCACCACGGGCACGGTCAGCTTGACGAAATAGTACCGGGACCACAGCGACAGCAGCGCCCGGTCGTCATCCCCGGGCTGGGTACGGCGGTATTCCGACAGCAGCCATGCCAGACCATCGGCAGAGATCAGCTCCTGCGCTGGTATGCCCTTGCGCTCGTCCTGCCCCTGAAGGACCAGCATATGCCGGTAATGCTCGAAATTACCGACAAACAGGGGGGCAAGGGCGGGTATCGTCATAAGGGGTGCAGTCCGTCCGGGGACGTCGGGTGCGCGTTGCTGAAGTGAAAACGGCGGCGATGTAAACGTTTATCATTATACATAAACCGAAAAGAATGACGAAGGCCCGGCAATCCGTGAGCTGTTCGATTTGGTGGCCAGAAATTCACCAGTGAAACTTTCCAACAAAACGTTTCACTGCTATACCTCATTACAGGCCCTCAAACCGGGCACTGAAAGACTCAAAAAAACACGGTATCGCGGGCCCTGCCCGCAAGCCGGACAGAACCATAACAATAAGACAGAGGCCGCCTATGGGGACCTATCTGCTGCGCCGTCTGCTGGCGCTGATTCCCACCCTGATCGTCGCCAGCATCATCGTGTTTGCGGTGGTCCGGCTGATTCCCGGCGACGTGCTGGACCTGATGCTCAGCGAGAATGACTATGCCTCCACCGGGCATGACACCCGCGCCGACCTGGAGCAGGCACTCGGCCTCGACCAGCCCATCTACCTGCAGTACCTGGACTGGGCCGGCAACGCCCTCACCGGCGACCTGGGCACCTCACTCTGGCGCAACACCCCGGTAACCCGGGAGATCGGTGAGCGCATGCCGGTCACCCTTCAGCTGGGGATCTTCTCCCTGGTCATCGCCCTTATCATCGCCATTCCCATCGGGATCTATTCCGCGGTGCGCCAGGAGACTCTGGGCGATCATGTGGGGCGCACCTTTTCCATTGCCGCCCTGGCCATTCCCAACTTCTGGCTGGGCACCATGGTGGTCATCCTCCCGGCGGCCTGGTGGGGCTGGTCGCCACCCAATGACATCGAGCCCTTTTTCAAGGACCCCATCGAGAACCTCAAGGTTCTGCTGCTGCCCAGCCTGGTGCTGGGCGCCTCCCTGTCGGCGGTGGTCATGCGCATGACCCGCACCATGATGCTGGAGGTGCTGCGCCAGGACTACATCCGCACCGCCTGGGCCAAGGGCCTGCCGGAGCGCACGGTGGTCATCCGCCACGCTGTGAAAAATGCCCTCATCCCGGTCATCACGCTGATCGGCATCCTGGTGCCCATCCTGTTCGGCGGCACAGTAATTATCGAGCAGATTTTACGCCTGCCGGGTCTGGGGGAACTGCTGCTGCGATCGGTGAACACCCGCGACTACCCCGTGATCACCGGGATTTTCCTGATCACCGGCGTGGTGGTGATGCTGGTAAACCTGCTGGTGGACATGTGCTACGGCCTGCTGGATCCCAAGGTGCGTTATGACGGTTGATCAGATTTCCCCGCAACAGAGTGCCTTCAGCCACAAGCGACCGGAAGACCGTGACCCCAAGGCACCGGTGGAGCCAGGCCGGACCATGACGGATGAGGCCGCCGTGCCCATCCGGGTGCCCCTGCGCTACCGCAACCGGGCGGTGGAGTTTCTCTACCGGCTGGTCACCGAACGCCCCATGGGCGCGTTCGGGGCGGCGATTTGCATCGTGTTGCTGCTGACCGGCATATTTGCCGGCGTGATCGCGCCGGAAGGCTATAACGCCATTGCGCCGCTGGACCGGCTCAAGCCGCCCTCGCTGGAACACTGGCTGGGTACCGATCACCTGGGGCGGGATGTGTTCGCCCGTATCGTCCATGGCGCCCAGCTGTCGGTGATCGTGGCCTTTGCCGCCACCACCCTGTCCATTCTGGTCTCGGTGGTGATCGGCCTGGTGAGCGGCTACCTGGGCGGGCGTACCGACATGACCACCCAGCGCCTGGTGGACGGATGGATGTGCTTTCCGGACCTGATCATCCTGATCGTGGCGGTCTCGGTGATCGGCCCGGGCACCTGGCAGGTGATCGTCATACTCGGCCTGCTGTTCGGCATTTCCGGGTCGCGGATCGTCCGTGGTGCGGTGCTGAGCGCCAAGGAAAACGTCTACGTGCACGCCGCAAAATCCATGGGCGCCTCAACCTTCTGGATCCTGTGGCGCCACATCCTGCCCAACGTCATGCCCCCCATCATCGTTCTGTTCACCACCCGGCTGGCGGCGGTGATCCTGGCGGAGTCGGGCCTGAGCTTCCTCGGCCTGGGCATTCCTCCGCCTGCGCCGAGCTGGGGCGGCATGCTGAGCCTGGACGGCCGCAGCTACATGTTCGTCGCCCCCTGGCTGGCCATCATACCCGGGGTGGCGCTGGCGGTGGCGGTGTTCGGCATCAACATGTTCGGTGATGCCCTGCGGGACCTGCTCGACCCGCGGATGCGCGGCGGCACCGGCCGGTACATGGCTCGGGTGAACAGGAAGCCGGCCGGCTGAGCGACCAACAACAATAAATGGGCCGGGCCCTGCCGGTACCGGCCCGGGACAGGAGGCGTGACCATTGCTCGCTGAAAAAACGGATCAGAGACCGGTGCCGGAATCCCCGGCCCATCCGGATACCCTGCTTCAGGTCCGCAACCTGAACACCCGGTTCCGGCAGGATGGCAAGGCTGTGAACGCGGTGGACGGCGTCAGCTTCGATGTCCGCAAGGGCGAAACCCTGGCCATTGTGGGCGAGAGCGGCTCGGGCAAGAGCGTCACCGCCATGTCCCTGCTCAGGCTGATTCCCAGCCCGCCGGGTGAGATCACCGATGGCGAAGTGCTGTTTGATGGCCGCGACGTGCTGGCGATGAACGACGAGCAGATCCGTCAGCTCCGGGGCAGTGATATCGCCATGATCTTCCAGGAGCCCATGACATCCCTCAACCCGGTACTGACCGTGGGCCGGCAGCTGTCCGAGGCCATGCAGGCACACCATAAGGTGGACCGGAAGTCGCTGCGGGCCCGCTGCGTCGAACTGCTGCGCAAGGTGCGCATCCCCGACCCGGAAAGCCGGCTGAAGGCCTACCCGCACCAGCTCTCCGGCGGCATGCGCCAGCGGGTGATGATAGCCATGGGCCTGGCCTGCGACCCGAAACTGATCATTGCCGATGAGCCCACCACTGCCCTGGATGTGACGGTGCAGGCGCAGATCCTGGAACTGCTGAAGGACCTGACCCGGGACAACCATGCGTCCATGATCCTGATCACCCATGATCTGGGGGTGGTGGCCCGGTACGCGGAACGCATCAACGTCATGTACGCCGGCCGGGTGGTGGAACAGGGCACTGCCCGGGAAATCTTCAAGAGCCCGCGGCACCCCTACACCCTGGGTCTGATGGCGTCGATTCCCCGGCTCGACCAGCCCAAGGGCGGCCGCCTCATTCCCATTACCGGCCAGCCGCCAGACCTGGCCAACCTGCCCGGCGGCTGCCCTTTCCACCCCCGTTGTCCCTATGCCCGGGCGCAGTGCCGCCAGGAACGGCCACCGCTGACGAAGATCGGCGGCGAGCACTGGAAAGCCTGCTGGGTCGACGTATCGGAGGTCATGCCCCATGTCTGATCAGGATATCCTGGTGAATGTGGAGAACCTCAGGATCCACTTCCCGCTTTATGGTGGCCTGCTCGGCCACAAGCTGACCGGCACGGTGAAAGCCGTGGATGGCGTTTCCTTCCAGGTGCGCCGGGGCGAAACCCTCGGCCTGGTGGGGGAAAGCGGTTGTGGCAAGTCCACCACCGGGCTGGGGGTGCTGCGCATGGTGGAGCCCACCGAAGGCCGGGTGGAGCTCGACGGCACCGACCTGACCGCCCTGGACCAGAAAGCCCTGCGCCCCCACCGCCGCCGGATGCAGATGGTCTACCAGGACCCCTTCGGCGCCCTCGACCCGCGCATGCGGGTGCGGGACATTGTCGGCGAACCCTTGCGCATCCACCGGCTGTACCGGGACCGGGGCGCCTACCGGGACCGGGTCCAGGACCTGCTGGAACGGGTGGGACTGAACCCGAACATGGCGGACCGCTACCCCCACCAGTTCTCCGGCGGCCAGCGCCAGCGCATCGGCATTGCCCGGGCGCTGGCGGCAGAACCGGAGCTGATCATCTGCGATGAGCCGGTCTCGGCCCTGGATGTCTCCATCCAGGCCCAGGTCATCAACCTGCTCGAAGACCTGCAGGACGAGTTCGGCCTCACCTACCTTTTCATCGCCCACGACCTGGCGGTGGTCAAACATATCTGTGACCGCATCATGGTGATGTACCTGGGGCACATCGTGGAGGAAACCTCCCGCGACGAGCTCTACGACAACCCCCGGCACCCCTACACCCAGGCGCTGCTGTCGGCAATCCCGATTCCCGATCCGGATGCGGAATCGGGCCGGGCCTTCGACCCGTCCCTGGAGGGGGAGATTCCCAGCCCGCTGAATCCGCCCAGCGGCTGCACCTTCCACACCCGGTGCCAGTTTGCCCACGATGCCTGCCGGACGAAAAAGCCCGTCCTGCGGGAGACCGGCAGCGGCGGCCACAAGGTGGCCTGCCACCTTTACGACCCCGACGCCTCCGATGTGCAGGCGGAGGATGTGATGAACCAGAGGCCGGTGGCTGCCGGCTGAGCAGAACCCCAGGCGATGAGCCGCCGTCCCGTGACGGCAAACGGAAAGCGGCGGCCGCAGGGCCGCCGGATCACTCGAAGGAGAACAACAATGAAAGCCGTAACACTTGGCAGAACCCTGCTGCTGGCCGGTGCACTCACCGCGGCGACGGCCACCACGCCGCTGGCAGCGGAAGAGGTCCAGCTCGGCGGCGAGCTGAACGTGGTCACCATGTACCGCACGCTGGATGCGGTTACCTGGGACTCACAGAACTGGAACTGGAAGAACAGCCATGACGGCCTGTTCCTGGACCACCTGCTGCGGGGCGATCTGGACTATGGCCCCCGGGGCCAGGACGTGAATGATTTCACCAGCCAGGCGTTCATACCCTACGAGCAGCTGGAGGGGGACCTGGCCGAACGCTGGGAAATCAAGGAGGATCCTCTGCGCATCGTCTTCCACCTGCGGGACGACGTCTACTGGCCCGAGAAGGAAGGGGTGATGGACAAGCGCAAGCTGGTGGCCGACGACGTGATCAACCACTTCGAGAAGATCTGGGCCGCCGACCGGCGCATCCCGGAGTTCTACGACTTCATCGAGAAGTGGGAAGCGCCCGATGACCAGACCGTGGTTGCTCACCTCAAACACTGGCACTCCAACTGGCACTACCGCATGGCCTGGGGCTATTTCGACGGTATCGCGCCGCCGGAGTGGCATGACCTGAGCGCGGAAGAGCGCGGTGACTGGCGCAATGCCACCGGCACCGGCGCCTACAAGCTGGTGGATGTGAAGCGGGGCAGCCGGCAGGTCTATGAGGCCAACCCGGACCACTGGGACACGGTGGAGATCGACGGCGACACCTATGAGCTGCCCCTGAACGACAAGGTGACCTACCGCATCATCAAGGACGAATCCAGCGCCGTGGCCGCGTTGCGCTCCGGGCGGGTCGACATCATGGAAGGCGTACGCTGGCAGTTCGTGGATGAGCTCAAGAAAGGCGCGCCGGACCTGATCTGGCGTGAGTCCCTGGAGTCCGCCGGACACTACATGGCGATGCGTAACGACATCCCGCCCTTCGACGATGTGCGGGTGCGCCGCGCCCTCAACCTGGCGGTGGACCAGCGGGCGATCCTGGAAGGCCTGCTGGACGGCCGGGGGGAGCTGCTGGAATACCCCCTCTCCACCTCACAGAAAGGCTATTACACCCCGATTGAGGAACTCAGCGAGGCCGGCCGGGAACTGTTCGACTACAATCCGGACAAGGCCAGGGAACTGCTTGAGAAAGCCGGGCACGGGGATGGTCTCACCTTCAAGGTCCAGGTCTACTCCGGTAACCCCTACCACATGGACCTGGTCAACCTGATGGAGGCCTATCTGTCGGCGGTCGGCGTGACCATGGAAGTCCAGTCCATGGAGTACGGTGCCTACCGCTCCATGATGGGTCACGAGAAACAGGCGCCGGGCTACATGATCACCAACGGTGCCGGCAACCCCCTGCAGGTACTGCGCAAGACCTACCTGGCGGGCCAGACCTGGAACCCGGACCGTCATTCCGACAGTCATGTGGATGAGCAACTGAACAAGGCCATCCGCGAACGGGATGCGGATACCCAGAAAAAGATCCTGCGGGACCTGAACGTCTACGTGCTGGAAGAGAACGTCCCCCACCTGTTCCTGCCCACTCCCATGGGCTACAGCGCCTGGTGGCCCTGGGTGAAGAACTACCATGGCGAACTGCGGGTCGGCGCCGTGCGCCCCGGACCCATCTACGCGCGGATCTGGATCGACCAGGAAATGAAGGAGGAAATGGGCTTCGACGACTGAAGCCGGTCACCGGGTTGGCGAGGCAGGGCTCCCGCGGGAGCCCTGTTGTGCGTC
>JBMCIH010000063.1:0-7918 GCA_048617055.1 Marinobacter sp.
GAGGCCGGCGCTGGTCAGGCGATCCAGGGCCGCCAGTAGCTGGTAGACCTGGGCTGTGTCCGGTTGCAGGCCCTCGGCAACCAGCTGTTCCGCCAGTTCCACCACCTGCTGCTGGGTATCGGGCAGATGGCGGACAACGCCGTAGCCCCTGCGCCAGTGCTCGAATGCCGGCTCCCGGGCTGCGACCTGTTCCAGCATCTGAAGATCGGCAAAGGGTGTGCTCATGGGAAGCCTCCGGTGCATCCGCAAGTCGGTGAGTGCCTGTACAGCATCCGCCCGGGCCCCTCCATTGGAAGGGTATCCTGGCGGTTCAGAGCGTATTGTATTCGGTTGTGAAGCAGTGTAGCCCTCACCCGGAAGCTGCGTGTTGACCTGGGTCAGAGGGACAGCCAGCCAGAGTATTGGCTATCATGTCATTGGCAAATGTCAGGAGAGGGCCATGATTCATCTGTTTACCACCGGCGGCACCATCGACAAGATCTACCACGATGCCAACAGCGAGTTTGTCGTGGGCGACAGCCTGCTGCCGGAGCTGCTCACCGAAGCCAATGTCACTTTGCCCTGGCGCATCACCGGGCTGTTGCGCAAGGACAGCCTGGAACTGACCGATGACGACCGTAAGCGTATCCGGGACGCGGTGGTGGCCTGTCCGGAGCAGCGCATCATTATCAGCCATGGTACCGATACCATGCCCGAAACGGCCTCAGCGCTGGAGGATGTGGCGGGCAGGACCATCGTGCTGTTCGGCGCCATGCAGCCGGCCCGGATGCGCCGCAGCGATGCCGTTTTCAACCTGGGGTTCGCCATGGCCGCGGCCAGCCTGCTTGGCGAGGGCGTCTATATCGCCATGAACGGCGAGGTCTTCGAGGCGGGGCGGGTGCGCAAGAACCTCAGCGCCGGGCGCTTCGAGCGTCTGTAGCGCGCCCCAGCAGGCGAACCTCGTCGCCGGTCAGGTGGCGCCAGTGGCCGGGGCCCAGGTCCGGGTCCAGCTCCAGGGGGCCGATCCGTCGCCGGTGGAGCGCCTCCACGTGATTGCCCACCGCGGCCAGCATCCGTTTGACCTGGTGATAGCGGCCTTCGGTAATGGTCAGGTCGATAACCCTGTCGCCGGCCGGTGCCACCTGTGCCGGTGCCACCGTCTCGTCGTTGCGCAGCCGCATGCCCTGTTCCAGCTGGCGTCTGGCCGGCCCGGTCAGCCGTTCGGCCAGAGTAACCCGGTAGGTCTTGGGGCAACCATGCCGGGGCGAGGTTATGCGGTGCGACCACTGGCCATCGGAGCTGAGCAACAGCAGGCCGGTAGTGTCCAGGTCCAGGCGGCCGACGGGGTGG
This sequence comes from Marinobacter sp., assembly GCA_048617055.1. Lineage (GTDB taxonomy): Bacteria > Pseudomonadota > Gammaproteobacteria > Pseudomonadales > Oleiphilaceae > Marinobacter. The sequence goes on from JBMCIH010000063.1 coordinate 1,330, forward strand.
ACCCGGTGAGCCAGAGGCTCCGGCAGCAGGTCGGTGACCACCGGGTGACTGGCATCGGTGGTGGCGCTGAGCAATCCCGCAGGCTTGTTCAGCATCAGGTACAGGTGGCCGGGCAGCGCCAGCGGCTCGCCGTCCAGCATCACTCTTGCCGTGGCGGAAACCGGTGCCGACGCACGGGTGGCCGGGAGATCGTCGAGGGTGACGCGGCCGGCGACGATGGCCCGGCGTGCCTCCTTTCTGGACAGGGCAGTGCAGTGGGACAGATAGGCATCGAGGCGCATGTCAGGGACAGGTCTCGCCGGCCGGCAGGGCCTGTAAGGTCGCCAGGCAGAGTATGTCGGCCTCGCCGCTCAGACGGGACCAGAGTGCCCGCAGAGCCTGGCCCTGCATGGGGGGCCTGGGCTCCAGGGTGCTGGCGATGGGGGACAGGCTGCCGTCGGCCTTCTGCCGGGCCACCGCGAAGGTAAAGGGATGGGCGCCGGGCACGCCGAGCCGGATGTCGGTTGCCAGCAGCCGGCCATCGTCAAGGGTGACATCCACAAAGCCTTTCGTGAACCAGAGCAGTCGCCGGCCCTCGGGAAGGGACGCCAGCTGGTCAATTCGTTCCGTACTGCGTGAGAAACGCTCGATGGTCAGCGGCCGGCCGGTCTCCAGCGGGCCGGTCACCATTTCCAGCCGCTCGTCGTCCGCCAGCACGGTGACCCGCCACAGCAGGGTGGTTAAGGGCATGGGCTGGACCATGCGGGGCGCATCGTCCAGTTCCTGCCGGGCCAGCTCCTGCTCGACATGCCGGTCCACCAGTGCCTGGGCGCCGACAGCCCACAGCAGGTAGAGCGACGAGAGCACCAGCGCCGCCCCCTGGGCCCGGGGAGCCGGCGGCTTCACCATGGCGTAGAGCACCGCCAGCATCAGGGGCAGGGAGTAGAGTGGGTCGATAATGAAAATACTGGTGGTGGCCAGGGGCGGTCCGAAGGGCCAGAACAGCTGTGTGCCGTAGGTGGTCAGGGTGTCCAGCAGCGGATGCGTGACCAGGATGGCCAGGGTGAACGCCAGCCATCGTCGTCGGGACACCTGGGGTCGCCAGCGGTGCAGAGCCGGCACCAGCAACACGGCCAGAGGCACAAGCAGGAACAGCGAATGGCTGAAGCCCCGGTGCTGGGTGAAGTTGGCGATGGCCGATCCGTAATCGAGGACCATGTCCATGTCCGGCACGGTTCCCAGCAGGGCGCCGCCCACCAGCGCAGTGCGCCCGAGGGCGCGGCCGGCAATGACGCCGCCAAGGGTGGCGCCCAGAGCCGCCTGGGTCAGTGAGTCCATGTCATCGGATCCCGGTAACCACTACCGCTGCGCTGTTCATGATGACGCCGGCCTGATGTCAAGGCGCTCCAGCAGCTCTTCCCCGGGGAAGCCATCGGCAACCAGGCCTTCGGCTTCCTGGTAACGGCGAATGGCCGAGCGGGTGCCGGGGCCGAGAATGCCGTCCGGTTTGCCGGCGTCGAAGCCCCGTTCGTTGAGAACCTCCTGCAGCTTGATGACGTCGTCACGGGCCAGGGTTGGCGCGTCAGCCGGTGGCGGGTTCTTCAGGCGGCCGGCGCCGGCAATGCGGTCCGCCAGATGGCCCACGGCAATAGCGTAGTACTCCGACCGGTTCCAGCCCATGATCACCCGGAAGTTATCGTAGGCCAGAAAGGCCGGGCCACGGTGTCCTGACGGCACCACCAGCCTGGCGTCGATGGGCTCGTCCGGAAGCGGGTTGCCGTGAACGTCGGTGACACCCAGCTCGTTCCACCGGGACAGGGGAAACCGGCCCTCGCCGGTAAGGGAGTAGTCAAAGTCGTCCGGTAACAGCACTTCGCGGCCCCAGCGATAGTCCGGGTCCCAGCCCATGCTTTCCAGAAACCGGCCGGCGGACATCATGGCATCGGGTATACTGTTCCAGAGGTCGCGGCGGCCGTCATCGTCGGCGTCGGTGGCGTAGCGCAGGAATACGGAAGGCATGAACTGTACGTGTCCCATGGCCCCGGCCCAGGAGCCTTCCATTTGTGCCGGGTCAATGGCGCCTTCATCCAGAATCTTCAGCGCGGAGATCAGCTCCTCGGAAAAATAGGCGCTGCGGCGCTGGTCGCAGGCCAGGGTCGCCAGGGCACTGGGAACGGGCATTTTGCCGAAATAGCTGCCATAGTTGGTTTCAAGGCCCCAGAAGGCCACCAGATAGGCCGGTGGCACCCCGGTCTCTGCAGATACGCGGGCAAGCAGTTGCCGGTGCTCTGCGAGCATGTCACGGCCTTTCTCGATGCGGTCTTCGTTGACCCGCAGGCCGAGGTAGTCGGCAAAGGTGGTGGTAAACTCCGGTTGCCTGCGGTCCAGCTCGATTACCCTGGGCAGGAATTCGGCCTCAGCAAGTACGCCGCTGGCGAGCTGGCGGGAAACACCCTCGTCCACCGCACGCTGCTCGATATCCCGCAGGCACTGGCTGAAGTTCTCGGGCTGGCGGGGCTCACCGGGCTCGCCGGCGACGGCACCGGCCATCAGCATGGCTGCGGTGGCCAGGCCAGCCCGGGCCAGGGGGTGTTGCATGGAGCGGGTAAAAGACATCCAATGTCGGTTGTTCAGAGTCTTGACCACGTCATACTCTCCGTCGGGTTTGTCAGGCTTGCATGGTAGCGTGTTTGGGACAGCGATAAACAGCCCATGCTGGCAGCATAAGGCACCGGGCCGTCCAGAATGAAGGGCAGTAATATGGCAGTACTGAAAGCACTGGTGGTTGATGATGCCAGTTTTGTGCGGGACCTGGTCAAGCGTACCCTGCGTCAGCGGTTTCCGGTGATGGAAATGGCCGAGGCGCACAATGGCCGGGTGGCCCGGTCGCTGATGTCCCGCAACCGCTTTGATCTGATCCTGTGTGACTGGGAGATGCCGGAAATGACCGGCCTGGAGCTGTTGCAGTGGATGCGCTCCGACGAACACTACCGCCGGGTGCCGTTCATCATGATCACCAGTCGGGGTGACAAGAGCCACGTGGTGGAAGCCGTCCAGGAAGGGGTCTCGGAATACCTGGGCAAGCCGTTCAGCCCGGAAGGTCTGAGCAAGAAGGTGATCAAGGTGATGGGCCGCACCCTGCAGAAGGCGATGGCCGAAGATGGCCGGACACCTTCCGCGGCCATGGGGGCATTCCGGGAGTCCGCCGACCTGCTCACCCGCAAGCCGGCTAAGGCGGCGGCTGCGGCCCGGGCCGGGACGACACCCCGGCCGGAGAGGAACTCACGACTGGTCATGGCGGCCATCCGCTTTTCGGACAGTACCCTCAAGTGCGTTATCAAGGACATTACGCTGACCGAAGTCCGGGTGATTGCCCGCCGTGATCAGGTGTTCCCGGGCATTCTCGACCAGGCGGTAGTGGACATGGAGGTGGCCGAGGGCCGGGTAGCCCGCCTCAACGGTTATGTGCATCAACTCCAGGCGGTGGACAAGCGCCTGGACACCGACTTTGTCAGTGTCACCGTACGCTTCGTGGACGACGATCCGAAGAAGCTGGAGGACCTGTCACACTTTATTGCGGACTTCCGGCGCTGACACGGCCGGGGCGCTGACCTCCGGCTCAGCGAGACGTTCCCGGGGAAAATGGCAGATGAACTCACTGCCCTGGCCGATTTCGCTGAGGATTTCCAGCTCGCCGTCATGATTGATCAGCACGTGCTTGACGATGGCCAGGCCCAGGCCGGTACCACCGGTTTCCTTGTGGCGGCTCGGGTCCGCCCGGTAGAAGCGTTCGGTGATCCGGGGGATGTGCACCGGGTCGATGCCGATGCCGGTGTCCTTCACCGAGAGGTGGGCGCCATCACGGTCGGTATACCAGCGTACGAAGATGCTGCCGCCGGCCGGGGTGTATTTGACGGCGTTGAAGATCAGGTTGGAAAAGGCGCTGCGCAGCTGATCGGCGTCGCCCTGCATGAAATGGCGATCGGTGATGTCCAGGTGGAACTGATGCCCAGAATCGCCACTGAGTGCCCGGGCATCCTGGCAGATCTGCCGGCACATGGCCTGGATGTCGACAATGCCCTCGGCCCCCTGCTGTTCGCCGATTTCCAGCTTTGACAACAGCAGCAGGTCGGTGATCAGGGCCTCCATGCGGGCGGACTGCTGGGCCATGGTCTGCAGGGCCCGGGCCCAGCGTGGTGGCAGCTGGTCCGGGTTGTCCACCATGGTTTCCAGGTAGCCACTGATGACCGTCAGTGGCGTGCGCATCTCGTGGGAGAGGTTGCTGACGAAGTCACGCCTCATCTGTTCCAGCTGGAACAGGCGGGTGACGTCTTTCACCACGATCAGCCGGTCATCCTCACCAAACAGGCTGACCTGGATCTGAAGGTGCAGATGAGGCCGGGCCGGTGAGTTCAGCTCCAGCGGCTCCCGGTAGTCACGCTGGTCGAAATAGGCCTTGAAGGCCGGGGCCCGCACCAGATTGTGAATGGGTTGGCCCATGTCGGTCTGGCGTCTCAGGCCGAGCAGGTACTCGGCGGAGCGGTTCCACCACTCCAGCACCCCCCGGGAGTCGGTCATCACGACGCCGTCGCGCATGGCGTTGGTGGATTCCTGGATGCGGTTGAACTGGGCGAGCAGCCGGTCCTGGGTGGCCAGATGGCCCTGGTGGAGCTTGTGCAGCCCGTCAAAGATGTCACCCCACAGGCCGATGCTTTCCGGCGCTTCGTTGCCGGCCCCGGGGTTGGCCAGCCAGCGGTAGAGCTTGCGTGCCTGGGCGAGGGTCCAGGCGAGGTAGACCAGCAGGCCTGCGAGCAGGCCTTCCAGGGGATAGCCGAGGACCAGCCCGATGCCGGTGGCAATGGCAAGGAAAATCAGGATCAGTCGCAGGTAGCGGGACCACTTGTAATTCATCGGCGTCTGACCTGTGCTGGTGGTGCGGCCCCGCGGGTCAGGCAGCCCGGGTCGAGAACCGGTAGCCGGTACCGCGTACCGTCTGGATCAGGTGATCATATTGTTCCCCGAGGGCCTTGCGCAACCGGCGGATATGTACATCGACAGTGCGCTCTTCCACGTAGACATTGCCGCCCCACACCTGATCGAGCAGCTGTGCCCGCGTGTAGACCCTTTCCTGGTGGGTCATGAAAAACTGCAGCAACCGGTATTCGGTGGGACCCATGCTGATGGCGCCATCGGGGCCGGTGACCCGGTGGCCTATGGGATCCAGGATCAGGCCGTCCACCTCGATTGGGGTTTCCACGCCGGCCGGCGTGGTCCGCCGGAGCACCGCCTTGAGGCGGGCCACCAGTTCCCGGGGCGAGAAGGGCTTGGTGATATAGTCATCCGCTCCCACTTCCAGGCCCTGGACCTTGTTGTCTTCCTCCACCTTGGCGGTGAGCATGACGATGGGGATTTCTGCTGTGGTTTCCTCTTTCTTGAGGCGCCGGGCCAGCTCCACGCCACTGGTGCCCGGCAGCATCCAGTCCAGCAGGATCAGGTCTGGCTGGTTGTCCACGATCAGCGCGTGGGCCTCACGGGCATCCGCCGCTTCCAGGTAGTTGAAATCCGCCATTTCCAGCGCGACGGCAATCATCTCGCGGATAGGCGCCTCATCGTCAACAATAAGAACGGTCTTGGACATTGTGCTTGTACCTGTGTTCCCTGGTTTGTTGCTGCCTTATTACACCCGGGAACTGTGACAAGTTTATGACACTGCTGAACCCCTATACGAAAATACACCGATCCTGCTGAAATCTGGCCTGGCCGGCGACACTCAGAATACCTTGTCCAGGGCCAGTCCGGCAAACACCACAAACCCCGCCCAGTTGTTGTTGAGAAAGGCCTCGAAACAGCCCTCCCGGCTGCGGTTGCGGGCAAGGTGTTGGTGCCAGCCGAAGAGCGCTGCCATGGCCGCCAGCCCCAGGTACCAGAAGAAGCCCAGTCCGGCCTGGGTGCCCACCAGGATCAGGGTGACGATCACCAACCCCTGCAGACAGCCGATGATCAGCCGGTCCGCGTCACCGAACAGAATGGCGGTGGACTTGATGCCCACCTTCAGGTCGTCGTCCCGGTCCACCATGGCATAGAGGGTGTCATAGGCGATGGTCCACAGCAGGTTGGCGGTGAACAGCAGCCAGGTCAGGCGACTCAGTTCGCCCGCCTCCGCCGCCCAGGCCATGGGAATGGCCCAGGAAAAGGCGGCGCCGAGGAACAGCTGTGGCAGGTGGGTGTAGCGTTTCATGAAGGGATAGATAAACGCCAGCACCAGGCCCCCGAACGACAGGTAGAAAGTCAGGGTGTTGGTAAACAGCACCACCAGCAGGAATGAGGCCAGTACCAGGCCCAGGAACAGCCCGATGGCCTCCTTCGGCTGGATGCGCCCGGAGGTCAGCGGGCGGTCCCTGGTGCGACGGACGTGCCGGTCCACCTTGCGGTCGGCAAAGTCGTTGATGGCGCAGCCCGCCGCCCGCATGAAGAAAACCCCGAGGGTAAACACGATCAGGTTGCCGGTGGAGGGCAGGGTGCCATCCGCCGCCAGCCACAGGGCCCACCAGGTGGGCCAGAGCAACAGCAGCGATCCGATCGGCCGGTCGATGCGCAACAGGCGGGCGTA
>JBMCIH010000064.1:0-7845 GCA_048617055.1 Marinobacter sp.
ACCCGCACGGTGCGGGATGCTGCTGTGATGCTGGACGTTCTGTCCGGGCCGGCGGCCGGCGACCCACTGCGAATCGCGGCGCCTGCCCGGCCCTGGGCGGAACTGGCCAGCGAAACCCCGGGCAGTTTGCGCATCGGCCTGTTTACCCGCTCACCCTATGGCGGTGAGGTGCATGGGGATTGCGCCGTCGCGGTCGAGAACACCGCACGGCTGCTGGAGTCGCTGGGGCACGAGGTGGAGGAGGCGTCGCCGGAGTTGGACGGGGACGCCCTCGCCCAATGCTATCTGGCCATCTACTTCGGCGAGGTGCCGGTGTTCATGGAGGCGGCCCTGGCGGCTGGCGCCGCGAAGGATGACTTCGAGCCCGACACCCGCCTGCTGGCCGAGCTGGGGCGCAGTTTCCCCCTGCCGGAGTACGTGCGCATGCGCCAGCAGTGGAACGCATTCTCCCGCGCACTGGGGCAGTACTTTGACCACTACGACCTCTACCTGTGCCCGACCACTGCCCAGCCGCCGGCCCGCATCGGAGAGCTGGACCTGTCGCCGGCCATGCAACGGGTGTCCAGACTCCTGGTTCGCGCCAGGGCCGGCGGGCTGATGCTCAAGAGCGGAATGGTGGAACAGCTGGCGATGGAGAGCCTGGCCCGAACGCCTTTCACACAGCTGGCCAACCTCACCGGCACGCCGGCCATTTCGCTGCCACTGGGCTGGAGCGGGGAAGGCCTGCCGGTGGGGGTCCAGTTCGGCGCGCCCCATGGGGAGGAAGGCAGGCTGCTGCAGCTTGCCGCCCAGCTGGAGGAGGCGACACCCTGGTACGGACGCTATGAATCTCTCTGGCAGAGGGGCATAGGACAGGAGTGAGCACCGGACTTGTGATCTGATGCCACAAATCCCACGTTTATTTTTGAAGGCAGAACAGGCTATGCTGTGAATAACGGACAGCCGCCGAGGCTGCCTGTTCTCCGGGGCCGGCGTTCGCACCGGCTCCCCTTTCAGATGGCATCGAGGAGGCGAGTACCATGAACCAACCGATGGCAATCGAAGAACTGGTATCCGTAGCACAGGCGGAAGCCATGGGCGAACTGGATGCGCCGATCATGGCGATCGTACTCTCCAGTGAGCAAAGCTACGACCTTCCCATCAACTCCCTTGAAACCGATGCCGACAAGGCCCGCTGGGCCCTGATTCTGCGCGCCGCCCGGGAACACGTCGAAGCCGACGCCGTGGCCCTGCTGTACCCGGCCTGGACCACCATCCGCCAGCGTCAGGTGGAAGCCGAGGCCCGCAGCAAGGAACAGGACGACAGCCCCGAGCCTATCGACACCCTGTTCATTCAGCTGCATACCCGGGACCGCATCTACTGGCGCGGGTTCGAGCAGATCCGCGACCCACGCCACCAGCGCATCATCGGCTTCCGCACCATTGGCGCGCTGTCGAATGATTATGAGCGGGAAGAGGCGCCTTCGGTCACCTCCTGGCTCAATACCCTGTTCGAGCCGTTGCCGGATGAGGGCGAGGAGACCGAGGTGGATCGTGAACTGGCCGACCTGCTGGAAGAGCCGGAAGTGAGTGCCGCGCTCTACCCCAGACAGATGCGAGCCCTGCACTGAGGCCGGTCTCCGGCCGGTAGCGAAGCTATTGGCTGGAGAGCAGGGTCAGACAAAGCTGGGCATGCTGCAGGAAGTGGCTGAAGGCCTGGAGGTGTTCTTCCGTCGGCGCACTGCCGCTGGCGCCGAAATCCGCGTAGAACATGCCCAGCATCCGGCCGTTGGCCAGCAGGGGGCCGGTGAGTGCGGGCACCCGGCCCAGCCAGGGGTCGAAATCCTGCTCAGGTGTCTGTCTGGGCGGGTGATAGACGGAGCAGGTCCCATGGGGCAGTAGCTGGCCAAGAGGGCCGCTGCCGTCCCGCGCTATGGTCAGGCTGTTGCGCCAGCGTCCGGTATCGGGCCCGGTGCACTTGCGCAGTATCAGCTGACGCCCTTCCCGGTCTGACATCAACAGTGCCACCCGCTTCAGGCCGACACCCCGCTGAATGCCTTCCAGCACCAGCTGGAAAACCGTGTTCAGGTCCGGCTTCTCGGTGAGACTCTGGGCAAGTTCCCGCAGGATACGCAACTGGAGCTCGGCGTCGATGGGTGGTGGTGCCGGTGCCTCGATATCGCTGGTGGCGCCGGTCAGCAGCTCCCGCACTTGCGGAATGCCCAGCGATACCGCCACCTTGCCCGCCTCGCCGGCATTCAGCCGGGCCTTGTCGCGAATCGCTGCCGGGTTTTCATCCAGCTCCCTGCCCAGGGTCTCCATCAGCCGGTCCATGGCCGGGGAGCGCCAGCCGTCCTCCGCCAGCTCCGCCATGGTGACGGCGTGGCGGGCAAGGCTGCTGGCGATGGAGTTGGCCCGGTTGGCGGAGACCACGTCGCGGATGAAGGGCCCCAGGGCCCAGGCTTCCGCCAGACCCCGGGTGATTTCCGTAAAGGTGGTATGAAGCACCGATTTCTGGGCCTCAGTGGCTGGGTCTCCGGCCCGCAGGCGGTGTTCCAGCTCGCTGGCCTGCTCGGTATCGCAGGACCAGAACACCAGCTCGCCGATGTTCATCAGCAGGGCGCCGATAAAGACTTCTTCCTGGGCCTTTTCGTTGCGTTTGGGGAGCAGGCTGCGGGCCTGCACCGCGGCGTGGATGGCGCGGGCCAGGCACCTGAGCAGCTGCGGGCGTGAGCTGCGCCTGAGCAGGGAATCCACGATCAGCGACGAGATTGCCATGGATTTCACCGAGTCGAAGCCGATCAGGGTGATGGCGCGGCTGACGGTGCTCACCTGGACACGGGTCTGGTTGTAGAACACCGTGTTGGACAGCCGCAATACCTGGGAGGTGAGCTGGGCATCGTTAATGATCACTCCGGCCAGTTCATTGACCGTGCTGCTGTTACTGTCGGTGAGCTCATTGATCCGCTTGAGCGTATTGGCCAGTACCGGCAGTTCTATGCGGCTGAGATAGGAAACCCATGCCTGGGTAGAGGTCATCCTTGTGCCTGGCGGTATGGAATCACTCACAATGCCCGGAACCTCTGGACGGTGGATGGGAGGGTGAACTCGCTCACTGTTTGATGATACTACACTTCCCCCGGGCACCCAGTGCGATTGCGACGGCGGATACAAAATCCAACATTCGGTTTGCCGCTTTGATTGCGTTATAATCAGCGGCTTTGCGCGCCACGCCCACAAGGCGCTGGCCACTGCCTTAGGGAAGGTTTGCGACTTGTGATTGAACTCGACCAGGTTCAGAAATCCTATCAGGTGGGTGACCGGGTGATCCCCGCGTTGCAGCCCACCGACCTGACCGTCGCCACCGGCGAGGTGTTCGGCATTGTGGGCCATTCCGGCGCCGGCAAGTCGACTCTGGTGCGGCTGATCAACCTGCTGGAGCGGCCCACCGGAGGCCGCGTGCTGGTGGATGGCGAGGAAGTAACCCGTTACGACGCGGCCGGACTGCGGGCCTTCCGCCGCAAGGTAGGCATGATCTTCCAGCACTTCAACCTGCTTTCCTCCCGCACGGTGGCGGACAATATCGCCTTCCCCATGAAGCTGGCGGGCATCTATTCGAAGGAGGAGATCCGCGACCGGGTGGCGGAACTGCTGGCGCTGGTGGGTCTGACCGACCAGGGCAGCAAGTACCCGTCCCAGCTGTCCGGGGGCCAGAAACAGCGGGTCGGTATTGCCCGGGCCCTGGCCTGCCGCCCCACCATTCTGCTGTGCGACGAGGCCACCAGTGCCCTCGACCCGCAGACCACCCAGTCGGTGCTGCGTCTGCTGGCGGACATCAACCGGGAGCTGGGCCTGACCATTGTGCTGATCACCCACGAAATGGATGTGGTGCGCCGGATCTGTGACCGGGTGGCGGTAATGGACGGCGGCCGTATTGTGGAGATGGGGCCGGTGACCGATGTGTTCCTGCATCCGGCGCACCCCACTACACGGGACTTCGTGTTTGAGAGCGAGAACGTGGACCGCCAGGAACTGGAGCAGGATCTGAAACATGCTCCGGGCCGGATCCTGCGGCTGACCTTCCGGGGCGAGTCCACCTACCAGCCACTGCTGGGCCATGTTGCCCGGGCATCGGGGGTGGATTTCAGCATTCTTTCCGGGCGCATTGACCACATCAAGGACACGCCCTATGGCCAGCTGACCCTGTCGCTGGTGGGGGGTGATCTGGAAAAGGCGATGGCGGAATTTGAAGCGGCGGATGTCCATGTGGAGGTGGTGCGATGATGGAAACACTGCTGGGGAATGTGGACTGGACAGAAATCGGCTGGGCGAGCTGGGACACCCTGGTGATGGTGGGCATGTCGCTGCTGTTCAGCGTACTGATCGGCCTGCCCATCGGCGTGGTGCTGTTCCTGACCAGCAAGCGGCAGTTGCTGGAGCAGCCGGTGGCCTATGCCATCCTGTCGTTTGTGGTGAATGTGCTGCGCTCAGTGCCGTTCATCATTCTGCTGATTGTGATGATTCCGGTGACGGTGATGATCATCGGCACCTCCCTGGGGGTCGCCGGAGCCATTCCGCCGCTGGTGGCGGGCGGTGCGCCCTTCTTTGCCCGGCTGGTGGAAACGTCCTTGCGGGAGGTGGACCGGGGCATCATAGAGGCGACCCAGGCGATGGGCGCCAGTGTCCGGCAGATCGTGTTCGGAGCCCTGTTGCCGGAGGCGCTGCCGGGCATCATCGCCGGTATTACGGTAACGGCGATCACGCTGGTGTCCTATGCCGCCATGTCCGGCGTAGTGGGCGGCGGTGGTCTGGGTGACCTGGCTATTCGTTTCGGTTATCAACGGTTCCAGACCGATGTAATGGTGATTACTGTGGCACTGTTGGTGGTGTTTGTGCAGCTGCTGCAGATGCTGGGTGACCGGCTGGTTCTGTATTTCAGCCGTAAGTGATTGGTGAGTTGTCTTACCTGAGGACCTGGTTCTCGACAATGGGGGGAGGGACGCCCGGCACGGTGACCTTTTTCTGGACACGCCCCGCAAGTACGTCCCTGTAGGGCTCGACGAGCGCCTTCCCTGGCGCTCGACGGTCCAGATAAAGGTCCCCGAACTGTGCGCCCCCCGGACTGTGTTCGTGCCTTTGAGTTGTTCTTACCACGTAGCAGGAGTGAGTGAAATGAGTTTCAAGAAAACCCTGATTGGCCTGACCGCATTTGCGGCCTTCTCCGCCGCCCAGGCGGAGGAAACCCTGAACGTGGCGGCGACCGCCGTACCCCACGCGGAAATTCTGGAGTTTCTCCAGCCAACCCTGAAGGAGAACGGCGTCGATCTCAAGGTGAAGGTGTTCACCGACTATGTTCAGCCCAATATCCAGGTGGACCAGAAGCGGATGGACGCCAACTTCTTCCAGCACCAGCCGTACCTGGATGAGTTCAACGATGGCAAGGGCACCGATCTGGTCGCCGTCACCGGTGTGCATATCGAGCCCTTCGTTGCCTACTCTGAAAAGGTGGACTCCCTGGACGCGCTGGAAGAGGGCGCCACCGTGGCGATTCCCAATGATCCCACCAATGGCGGCCGTGCCCTGCTTCTGCTGCAGGAGGCGGGTCTGATCAAGCTGAAGGACGAGAGCAAGATCACCGCCACCCCGCGGGACATTGCCGAGAACCCGAAGGACCTGGAATTCAGGGAACTGGAGGCGGCCACCCTGCCGCGGGTTCTGAACCAGGTGGACCTGGCCCTGATCAACACCAACTACGCCCTGGAAGCGGACCTGAACCCGGCGGAGGACGCCCTGGTGATCGAGGGTGAGGAATCCCCCTACGTGAACATCCTGGTCGCCCGCCCGGATAACAAGGACTCCGAAGCCATGCAGAAACTGGCGGACGCGCTGACCTCCGAGGAAGTGCGCGAGTTCATCAAGGAGAAGTACGAAGGGGCGGTTGTACCGGCGTTCTGATCGGTCCCTGTTCTTTCAGTAAAAAACCGGCCCGCTTCTAAGCGGGCCGGTTTTTTTGTGCCTGCCTGCTCTGGCTGGAGCAGCCGGTCGTGCCGGCCTTACTCGCCGAACCAGTTGGCTTTCGGGTCCGGAGTCATGCGCAGGTAGGACTTGACGGCCTTGTAGCCTTTCGGGAAGCGCTGCTTGATTTCTTCCTCGTCCTGCAGCGACGGCACGATGACCACGTCTTCGCCCCGTTCCCAGTTGCCGGGGGTAGCGACCTTGTGTTCGTCAGTCAGCTGGAGGGAGTCCACCACCCGCAGCACTTCGTTGAAGTTACGACCGGTGCTGGCCGGGTAAGTGATGATCAGCCGGATCTTCTTGTTCGGGTCGATCACGAACAGGGAGCGCACGGTCAGGCTGTTGTCGGCGTTGGGGTGGATCATGTCATACAGCTCGGACACTTTGCGGTTCTGGTCGGCAATGATCGGGAAGTTCACCGTGCAGCCCTGGGTCTGGTTGATGTCCTCGATCCACTCCTTGTGGGACTGTACCGGGTCGACGCTCAGGGCAATGGCCTTGATGTTGCGCTTTTCGAATTCGTCCTTGAGCTTGGCGGTCAGGCCCAGTTCGGTGGTGCACACGGGGGTGAAGTCCGCCGGGTGCGAGAACAGGATGCCCCAGCTGTCGCCAAGCCATTCATGAAACCGAATGGTGCCTTCGCTGGAATCCTGTTCGAAGTCGGGTGCGGTATCGCCTAGACGTAAACTCATACGTTCTCCTCTGTTGTCGGTACTGCAGCCTGCAGAGATCTGCATGACTTATCTTGTTCTAGGGTCCGGAAGCCCCGACAGATCATACGCAGCCGAAAGCTTCCTTGTATACCAATCAGTCATGGGACCGGCGGTGGCCCTGCACAAGGGCATGGTCGCGCCGCCGTTATACCGTTTCGTAATGAAACTATGCCATACACCGCTCTGCCGGGCCCGGGTCAGGACCCGGCCTTTCGCTGGTTCTCGAAATGCTCCCGGGTCAGCCGGAACACCACCGGGCTGAGCAGCACCAGGGCGACCAGGTTGGGCAGAGCCATCATGGCATTGAGGGTGTCCGCCAGCAGCCAGACGAAGCCCAGGTTGAGGGTGGCGCCAATGGGTATGGCGATGATCCACAGCACCCGGTAGGGGACTATGGCCCTGACGCCGAACAGGAACTCGACGCTGCGCTCGCCATAGAAGGACCAGCCCAGGATGGTGGTAAAGGCGAAGATGGCCAGCGAGATGGCCACCACATAGTTGCCGCCGGGAATGCCCAGGGCAAAGGCATCGGCGGTGAGGGCGGCACCGGACTCACCGCTGCTCCAGGCGCCACTGGAAATGATCACCATGCCGGTGATGGTGCACACGATGATAGTGTCGATGAAGGTGCCCAGCATGGCCACCATGCCCTGATTGATGGGGTTCCGGGTCTGGGCGGCGGCGTGGGCGATGGGCGCGGAGCCCAGGCCGGCCTCGTTGGAGAAGATGCCCCGGGCCACACCAAAGCGGATGGCGGCCCACACCGCCGCGCCGGCAAAGCCGCCCTCGGCGGCGGTACCGGTAAAGGCATCGGTAAACACCATGGCAAAGGCGGCGGGGAGTTCCGCCGCGTTGATGGTCAGCACCACCAGACCGATGGCCACATAGGAGAGCGCCATCAGCGGCACCAGGGCACTGGCGACCTGACCGATACGACGAATGCCGCCGATAAGCACCATACCGACCAGCACCATCAGGATCAGGCCGGTGGCCCAGGCCGGCAGGGCGAAGTTGCTCTCCAGCACATCCGCCACCGAGTTGGCCTGTACCGTGTTACCGATGCCGAACCAGGCCACGGCGGCGAAGATGGCGAAGGTGACCAGCGGCGTGCCGATGGCGGATGCCGCCGTGATCAACG
>JBMCIH010000065.1:0-7843 GCA_048617055.1 Marinobacter sp.
AATGTCGTCGATGGCAGACGCAAAGTCTTTGCTGTCAATGATGTTCAGGGGTATGCCCAGGCCAGCCAGCCGGTCCCCGAGATCGTCCAGGTGCTCCAGAAGCTGCTGCACCTTCGCCGGCGACCAGTCGTGCTGCCGCCACTGACCGGGAGTGATCACGAACAGGGCCCTGACGGGCTCACTATGGCTACAGGCGGCCGTCAGGGCTGGGTTATCTGTGATACGGAGGTCGTTGCGGAACCAGACCAGACGGGGCATGGGGTGCATCCTGGGAATCGGCAAATGTGGCGTCGTCGCACGGGATTATTCGCTGGAAGGCCGCATCTGGATTATATTGAGTGTAGCCCATTGATTCTGTGATGGTTCTGCGTTGGCAATTGTGCGTATTGAGCAGGCCCCCGATGCCGCCTCTAATGCGCGCAGTCTGCGAATGGGCCTTACCCCGATGAACTCAATAGCGAGGAGCGAGACAATGCCCGGAACTTCTCCGCCAATACATGAGGCCGGCCAGGGCCTCGGCGAACGTTGTACCCTTGGCTGGCGTGAATGGCTGGCGCTGCCGGAACTGGACATCCAGCGCATCAAGGCCAAGGTGGACACGGGTGCCCGCACGTCTTGCCTGCATACCTTTCGCACCGAACCCTACACCGAGAATGGCCAGCGCCGGGTTAAGTTCTGGGTTCACCCCGACCAGCACGACCTGCACCATGTGGTGGAGTGCGATGCAGAGGTTGTTGATGAGCGCAGCGTTACCGATTCCGGTGGCCACAAGGAAATGCGCCTGGTCATCCGGACCACGGTGGTGGTCGGGGACCGGAGCTGGCCCATCGAGATGACACTGACCAATCGTGATTCCATGCGGTTTCGTATGCTGCTGGGTCGCACTGCCATGGCGGGGCGTTGTGCCGTCATGCCTGAAGCCTCCTACCTGACCGGAGAACCGGTACTGAGGAATGACGAATGAAAATAGCGATTCTCTCCCGAAACAGGCACCTGTACTCCACGCGTCGCCTGGTGGAAGAGGGCATTAACCGGGGCCATGAAGTGCGGGTGATCGATGCGCTGCACTGCTCCATGAACATCACGTCCGCCAAACCCCAGATCCATTACCATGAAGAGGTGCTGGAAGATTTCGACGTGGTGATTCCCCGCATTGGCGCCTCCGTCACCTTCTACGGTACGGCGGTGCTGCGCCAGTTCGAGATGATGGGGGTATTCCCGGTGAACGAGTCAGTGGCCATTACCCGCTCCCGGGACAAGCTGCGCTCCCTGCAGCTGCTGGCCCGCAAGGGTGTAGGCATGCCGGTGACCGGCTTCGCCAACAAGCCGGACAACGTGCCGGAGCTGCTGAAGATGGTGGGCGGCGCGCCAGTGGTGATCAAGCTTCTGCAGGGCACCCAGGGCATCGGCGTGGTGCTGGCGGAGACCCGCAAGGCCGCCGAGAGTGTGATCGAGGCCTTTATGGGCCTGAAGGCGGACATCCTGGTGCAGGAATTCATCAAGGAAGCGGGGGGCGCCGACATTCGCTGTTTCGTCATTGGCGACAAGGTCATTGCCGCCATGAAGCGCCAGGGCGCGGAAGGGGAGTTCCGTTCCAACCTGCACCGGGGCGGCACCGCCTCGCTGATACGCATTACCCCGGAAGAGCGGCGCACGGCGATCACCGCCGCCAAGTCCATGGGCCTGAACGTCGCGGGTGTCGACCTGCTGCGCTCCTCCCGGGGGCCGCTGGTGATGGAGGTGAACTCCTCGCCGGGTCTGGAAGGCATCGAAAACGCCACCGGCAAGAATGTGGCCGGTATGATCATCAGCTGGACCGAGAAGAACCAGCAGCCCTGGAAGACCCGCACCAGGGGGAGAGGATAGTCCATGGCCATGCGTGCCCCCTTTGTCATCGCCGACACGCAGATCCGGCCCGGCACCCGCCAGACCGTGGAAGTGCCGGTGGCCAAGCTGTACACCCATACTCCTCTGCACATTCCCGTGGAGGTAGTGCATGGCCGCCGGCAGGGGCCGGTGCTGATGGTGTGCGGTGCCATTCACGGCGACGAGATCAATGGCGTGGAGATTGTCCGCCGGGTGCTGAAGAACTCGGCGCTGCGCCACCTGCGGGGCACCCTGGTGGCAGTGCCCATCGTCAATATATTCGGGTTCGTGCAGCGCACCCGCTACCTGCCGGACCGGCGGGACCTGAACCGCTGCTTCCCCGGCAGCGAGAGCGGTTCGCTGGGTGGACGCATCGCCTACCTGCTGCGCACCCAGATCATGGAGAACGTTTCCCATATCATTGACCTGCACACCGGCGCCATCCACCGCTTCAACCTGCCGCAGATCCGTGCCGAGCTGAAGAACCCGGAAACCGTGCGCATGGCGGAGGCCTTCGGTGCGCCGATCATACTCAACGCCAGCCTGCGGGAAGGCAGTCTGCGGGAATACGCCGACTCCCAGGACATTCCGGTGATCACCTTCGAAGGCGGCGAGGCCCTGCGCTTTGACGACGTGGTGATCAGCAGTGGCGTCAAGGGGGTTATCCGGGTCATGCGGGCGCTGGAGATGATCCCCGGCAAGAAAGGTCCGAAGGCACCCCGCAAGCGCTCCGAAACCGCCGCCATGTCCACCTGGGTGCGGGCGGATATCGACGGCATCATGCGCCCGGTGGCGCGGCTGGGGCAGAAGGTCCGCAAGGGCCAGCGGCTGGCCATGGTGGCGGACCCCTTTGGTGAGACCGAGGTGAGCGTGCTGTCGCCCATTTCGGGCATTGTCATCTGCGTCAACAACCTGCCCCTGGTGAACGAGGGTGAGGCCATCTACCACGTGGCCCGTTTTGATGAGCTGAGCGAGGCGGAAAAGGCCATGGATTATTTCCGCTCGTCCCTCGATCCGGAGGTGACTGAGGCCGTGCTGCCGGTGCATCCCTGGGACAATGACCCGAAGTGAACCACGGTTTTCCTGTTGCAGGAACTGCTAGGCGGGGTACAGCAAGATGTTTGACCGGCCGCTCCGGCCTCCCCCGCTGTGAAATGCCTACGTAAAGGAGCCACCATGATCTGGGACCAGATCCTCATCCAGCTACCGGAATATCCCCGGGGCGTTCATCTCATCACCAATGAGGTGCTCTCCGGCGGCCCGGAACTGCGCAACTGCCAGGTGGGCCTGCTTCACCTGTTCATCCAGCATACCTCCGCCTCGCTGGCCATCAACGAGAATGCCGACCCGGATGTGCGCGGGGATGTGGAACGGCACCTGAACGTCATGGTGCCGGAAAACGCGGCCCACTATGAGCATACGCTGGAAGGGCCGGACGACATGCCCGCCCACATCAAGAGTATCCTCATCGGTCCCGGCCTGACCATTCCGGTCAGCGACGGCCACCTGGCCCTGGGCACCTGGCAGGGCATCTACCTGTGCGAACACCGCAACCGGGGCGGGGGCCGCCGCATCGTGGCCACGCTGCAGGGGCGCTGGTAACAGTGGGATGACAGCTGGGTTACAATAGCGCCTCGCCATGTAGAGGAGGCAGTAACTTGGCATCCCACGACAATACAATAACAAGAACACCGGGCGTCATCCGACGACTGGTCATGAAGCTGGTCAGGCTGGCTGGCTGGCGGATTCCGCCCTTTCCCGATGTGGACAAGGCCATCGTGGTGGGCGGCCCCCATACCTCCAACTGGGACGGCGTGATCGGCCTGTGCGGTGCGATTGCCCTGGGCCTGAATGCCCGCTTTCTGATCAAGCACAGTCTTTTCTGGGGGCCCCTCGGCTGGATCCTGCGCCGGCTCGGTGGTATCCCGGTGAACCGCAGCAGGGCTGGCGGCGTGGTTGGTCAGGCTGTACGCGAGCTGCAGCAGAGCGACCGCCTGATCCTGGTGGTCACCCCGGAAGGCACCCGCCGCAATGCCCGCCAATGGAAAACGGGGTTTCATCGCATTGCCCGCGAGGCCGGTGTGCCCATCGTGGTGACCGTGGCGGACTATGCCACCCGGGAATTCCATTTCCCGCTGATCCTGGAGCCCTCCGACGACCTCGAGGCAGACCTCGAAAAAATCTACCAGTGCTTTGCCAGTGTGACCCCCAGACACCCGGACAGGCTGTCGGACCCGGTGCGTGAAAGGTTTCTGGCCCGCACTCAGTCCCGGTCAGATAATGCCTGAAATGTGAAAGGGTTAGCGTTATCGGTTGGGGCCAACCCTTACTATGCGCGGGTTCCTTACAAGGACCGGCACCCAGACGCTCCGATCCGGGTGCCGGTTGTCCTGGCCTGATGACGAATCCGGCTGAGCAAGCCTACCTCAAGGCTCTGGACCTTGAGGCCGCGGGATGCAAGGGGCTGGGTATGCCCAACTTCTCCGGGGACATTACCGAGCGGGAGCTGGAGCAGATCACGGCCTCTATCCAGGGCACTGCCGACGGGGCACAGAAGGCGGCAAAAGAGCAGCAGGCCGAGAAGCCGGCCGGCAGCGACTGAGCCCCTTCTCTTTCGGGCATGGCTGCACCGGCGCTGTGCATCCATGCCCCCGTAAGCGGTGAGCCCGGCACTGTGCCATACTGGTTTACCCGTAACTATTCTTTGGGTTTTCAGTCGCTTGGCGTTTCTGGGATGCTTGTTGCTTTGAGTTCCGTATCAGGCAATGACGGGACCGGATCCACGACCCCAGCGCAGGTGCAGCAGTCCCTGCACATAGTCCGGGTGGAAGTGAGTCAGCAGAATGGCGTCCAGCTCGCCGGGGGTAAAGTGCCGGTGCAGGTCCATGAGTCCGGCATCAATCAGCACAAGGGTCTCCCCGGTTTCCACCAGTGCGGAGCAGGGTTCGCGCCGGTAACGGGGGGCACGTTCGGCGCGGGCGCAGGCCAGGCAGCGGCAACCGGACAGGGGCACGCCACCGGCCGCGCCGGTGCCGAGGAAGGTGATTTTCAGGCCGGCGTTCACGTCCGCTCCTCTCCATCACTCATGGTAATACCGTCTCCGCCTGGTACTGGCGTATCAGGCCCAGTAGCTGTTCAGTGGCACGGTTCAGGGAGTCGCTGTTGTCCACGGTGGCGCAGCGGTCCATCAGTTCTGCCTGCAGTTGCCGTGAGCGCTCGATGCGCCGCTCGATCTCGTCCGGGGCCTCACGCCCCCGCGCCAGCAGGCGCTGGCGCTGCTGGTGCGGGTCCACGTACACAAGCACCGGCACCAGCAGTTCCTGGTACCGGGCCATGGCCTGGTCCAGATGGGCCCGGGAGCCGTTGACCAGGACCGTATCGCCCCGTGCCAGCCAGTAATCGATGTCGGTGCTGATGCCGTAGTGGCGGCCGTTGGCCCGCCAGTGCAGGGCGAACCGGCCCGCTGTCTGGTGCTGCAGGAAGGCCTCTGGCGACATCGCAACGTGGGCCTCACCGCCGACCCCGGCCTCCCGGGTGATGTACCGTGTGGCCACGAGCAGCGGGCGGTGGTTTACCCGGGCTCCCCGGCAGGCGTCCAGCAGTGAATCCTTGCCGGCGCCGGAAGGGCCCATCAGGTAGAACAGTCTTCCGCTGGTCACCCTGCCATGTGCGTCCATCAGTACACCCGTGCGCCCCCGGACCAGACGGTGTCGATCACCGGCAGGTCGTCCCGTAACCCCACCAGCACCAGGTCGTCCCGCTTGCCGGTGGCGATGCTGCCACGATCCGTCAGCCCGGCATGGCGTGCCGGTGTGGCGGTGATGGTGGCAACGGCCCGGGGCAGGTCGTAGTCGTTGTCCGCCATGGCGACAATGCGGAATGCAGCGTCCAGCATACTGGCAGGATAGTAGTCGGAGGACAGGATATCGAGCACCCCCCTCCCAGGCCAGCTCGGCGGCGGCGATATTGCCGGAATGGGAGCCGCCGCGGACGATGTTGGGTGCCCCCATCAGCACGGCCAGGCCATGTTCATGAGAGGCCCGCGGGGTGTGGTCCATCCGCGAGACCAGTTGCAGCATGGGGTGACCCACCAGATCCCGGAACACCATCAGGGTATCACCGTGGCTTACCTCACAGCGCAGGTGCAGCAGGTGTTCGGCCCGCAGTATCCCCTGCGGCGGGCCGAGTCGAGGGCCTCCAGCAGGGTCTGCAGGTGTGTTACCCGGGTGCTGCCCCGGATAACATCGCCCACGCTCAGAGCGTCGAACACCGGGGTGATACCGGAGGACACGATATGGGCATCGTGGGTTACCACTGCGGGCAGGCTCGGCCAGATCACGCCCGGACCGGGGGGAAAAGTGCTTCTCCGGTGTCTGATAAATGACCGGATCTTGAACAATTCAAGACACTGCGGATCGGAGGACTAGGGCTGGCCGATGGGAGGGGCAGGTGTTGCCGGAACCCGTTGCTGGCTCTTGCGACTGTACCAGCACAGGACCACCCCGAATGCCATCATAGATGAGGTAATGGTAAAGGCCAGTTTGAAACCACCGGGGGACTCCACGATAAGCCCGGCGACTGCCGGTCCGATCAGCTGGCCAATGGCAAAGAACAGGGTGACGAAACTGACCGCCACCGGAGCCAGCCGGGGGTGTACGGTTTCGGTGGAGGCCGCCAGAACGGAAGTGAACAGGCCGGATATGCACAGGCCCAGAATGACGAAGTGGGCTGCAAAGGCAGGTAGCGAGGGCGACAGCACCGGTAACGCCATGGCCGCCGCAGAAAACGCCATGCACAGAACCAGCGCGTTCGACCGCCCAAGGCGATCGGAAACCCAGCCCCAGAAAGGGCCGGCAATCAGGCCCAGAAGCCCCATGGCGGACGCCAGACGGCCGGCGGTCAGGGCGGGAATGCCGGACTCGAGGGCGAAGCTGAACATGAAGATGGTCTGCACGATATAGGTCAGGCCCACGATGCCGTAGATCAGCCCCACATTGATCACATGGGGATTGCGGTAGACGCCGGACCGGGCCGCCGGTACCGGGTCCTGGGGTCTGCCACTGCCGCCGGCTCCGGGCGGATTACGCAGCAACACCGCCACCACCACCGCGACCCCCAGGGCAGCAACGGCGAATAGCCCCCAGACCATACGCCAGCCGCTCTCCGGCCAGGCGGTGGTGAGCCAGGGCACCAGCACGCCGGCAATGAACAGGCCCAGCCCGACGCCACCGTTGGCAAAGCCGATGACCGCGCCGCGTTTTTCGGGATACCAGCTGCCGAGCAGGGAGATCAGGGGCGTGTAACCAAAGGCGGTGCCAAACCCCAGCAGGGCCATCATCACCATGCTGAACAGGTAGCTCTCCGACAGGGCCAGCCCGGTGAACCCCAGGGCGGCGAAGCCCAGTCCGATCAGTATTGCCTGCTTGGCGCCGTAGCGGGAGGCGAACACGCCGGCCACCATCAGCAGGGCCAGGTACCCCAGCGCCGTCACGGTACCCAGATTGGCCGCTTCCCCATAAGTGATCCCCATACCCTCACGCATGCCCGGTACCACCAGTCCGTAGGCAAGGCGGGCGAAAACCACCAGGGTGATGGTGCACATCATACCGGTGACGATCATCAGCGGCATCGGGGGACGGGCAGGGGCGTTCATGGGGGTACCGGACTTGTTGTTAGTAGGCTATTGGAAAGTAGGCGAACCGGTGCCGCCCGTCAACCTGTCCAGCAGTCTGCGCCCCGGGCAGGGATAGAGGACCGGGCCCTGCCACCCGGTGGGAAGCCGGCCGGCGGAGGCACCAGCCGGCCGGCCAGCGTCAACTATTTAGTACGGTCGCCGGCGGGGCAGGTCCGGATGCCCACAATGGAGTACAACGGGCAGACGCCAATGGCGGCCGTCACCAGCGGAATGATGCCAATCCAGCCCCAGGGCGTCTGCGGGCCAACAAATACCAGGCTCAGCAGTACCAGGCCGATAATT
>JBMCIH010000066.1:0-7797 GCA_048617055.1 Marinobacter sp.
CAGTTTGTCCTCGGGGGAGGCGCCACCAATGGCCTGGTCAATCCCCAGTTCTTTTGCCACCCGGTCGACATGACTGGAGCGGTCGCCGCTGAGCATCACGGTGGTGATGTTGCGTGACTGCAGTGCTCGCACCGTTTCCCGCGCGCCGGCTCGGATCCGGTCGTCGATCAGCAGGCAGGCCTGTACCCGGCCGTCAACCGCAAGCCAGAGGTCGATGCCGCCGTTGTCATCCGGTGGCACAAGCGGACTTTCAACCTGGCCCGCAACAAAGTCCCGGTGCCCGATAACCACCGGTTTGCCTTGCCAAAGGCCGGTAAGGCCCTGGCCCAGCAGGTTTTTGATCTGTTCCACCGGCTCAGCCGCCATGCCATCGAAGACCTGGCTGATGGGGTGCTCTGAATGGCGTTCCAGGCCGGCGGCGATCGCCAGAACCTGCTGTTCGGAAAGCTCGCCGGACAGGGTGACTTTCAGAAGGTGAAGTCTGCCCTCGGTGAGTGTGCCGGTCTTGTCGAACACGACCGTGTCGATCTCTCCGAGGGTTTCCAGTGTATGTCCCCGGGTGGGAAGGAACCCGAGCCGGCGCAGGCGCAAGGTGGCGCTGGTAAGGGCGGTCGGCGTGGCCAGTGACAAGGCGCAGGGGCAGGTGACCACCAGTACGGACAGGGTGATATCAAAGGCGTTGTCGGCGCCTGCCAGCCACCAGCCAATCCACACCAGGGGCGCGATAATCAGCACCCGGCTGACAAAGATCCCGGCTATCCGGTCCGCCATAAGGGCGATGCGCGGTCTTTCCGACTGAACCCGGTCGAGAATACGCAGGATACCGGACAGCCGGGTGCGGTTGCCGGTCCGCAGTACCTCCACCTCAAGGGAACTCTCGCCATTGATGCTGCCGGCAAAGACTTTCGCCCCGGGGCCGTGATACTCGGGCAGGTATTCCCCGGTGAGTGCGGCTTCGTTCAGGGTGGAGTTTCCGGAAACGATCACTCCGTCCACCGGCAGGGTTTCCCCGGGTTTGACCCGGATGCGATCCCCGGGGCGCAGCTGGTGGGCGGCGACCACTTCAGAGCCGGTTCCGCGAAGCAGTGTGGCCACCCGGGGCTGGTGGTTCCCCAGCGCCTTGCCGGTAAGACCTGCACGGTATCGGGCGCGGGCCTCGATAAACCGGCCCAGGGAGAGAAAAAAGGTAAACATGCAGACGGATTCGAAATAGACCTCGTCACCGCCGAAGAAGGTGACCCAGGCACTGGCCAGGTAGGCCAGGCCTATGGCGGTGGCGACCGGGACATCCATAGTGAGGTGCCGCGAGCGCAGGTCGCGGTAGGCATTGGTGAAAAATGGGCGGGCACTGTAGAGCACCACCGGTGTGGCGACAATCAGGCTGAACCAGCGGAACAGCTGAACAGACTCCGGTGAAAGCTCGCTGATCATTTCAAAATAGAGGGGTACCGCCAGCATCATGCTCTGCATGGTGCCAATGCCCGCCACCAGCAGGCGGATAAGCGCGCTGCGGTTTTCCTGTTTCAGGGTCAGTTCGGCCTCATCAGCATGATAGGGCGATGCGGTATAGCCCAGTTCATGGATGGCAATGAGCAACTCACTGAGGCGTGTCTGTTCCGGGGACCAGACCAGGCGGGCGCGCTGGGTGGAATGATTGACCGTAAACGTCTGCACACCGGGGTAGCTGCCAAGGTGTCTTTCCAGTAACCAGATGCATGCAGCGCAGGTGATTCCGCCAATCAGAAGCTGAGCTTCCTGGCCGCCTCGAACGGGAGATACAAAAGCTTCCTGAGCCACCGGATGGTCCAGCTCCCGAAGGCGCTCGATATCGGCCTCGGACAGGGAGCGAGGTGTTACGGCCGGGGCGGTTCTGAAGTCATAGAAGGTGTCGAGACCTTCCCGGTGAATGGTTCTGAACACTGCTGCGCAGCCATGACAGCAGAACGCCCGCTCCGGGTGATCCGGATCGGGCACAATGGCACTGTCAGGCCGGACCGGTTCACTGCAATGGAAGCAGGGACGTGTTTCAGCCACGTGCTGGGTCATGGGCGCGTATGGAGATGCCCGATTCCGCCGGGAATTCGCCCTTGCCCTTGATACGCCATTCCCTGGAAGGACCGGTCAGGTCGAAATACCAGCGCCCATCGATGTTGCCGGCGATCTGGCCCCGGTAGATGCCTGGCTCCACGGCATTCAGCTGGATCACGCGATCCTGCTCACCCAGGGTGGGGTGGAACAGTTGCAGAAGCAGGTACTCCGGCGCTGTATCCCCGGTACTGGCCAGTTCCACCTCCAGTTTGCGATTGTTCTGGCTGATCATGGCTTCAAGGCCCAGTTCGGCCGCCCGGCTATCCCGTGCCAAGGACTGGTTGATGCCCCGTCCTTCCTTGGAGTAGTCGTCCGTCACCATCGACGGGTGGGTGTTGAGGGCGATGGAAATGGCAACGATACAGTAGACAATGGACGCCGCCGGAAACAGAAGCAGAAACCACAGCCAGGGCTGTCGGTACCAGGGCCGGGAAGCCTCATCAGTGTAAGTGCTCGTGGTGTCTGACATAGTGAACTCTTTTTCGAAAATTACGGGGCCCGCCGGCGGGCGGGCCGGAGATTGGAATTACCTGGGCCTTGGACCAACAAAACGGCTTTCGGTTTCATCGGTAACCGGATTGTTGCCGGGCGACTTGATGCGGAAGCGGAGGTTGGTATTGATGTCGTCCAGCTCTTCCGGATCCACTTCCACCACCACAGGTACGGATCTCAGCTCGCCAGGCTCCACCTGTACCGGTTCGTTGCCCCGCAGCAGGCGCGCGGACTCGATGCCCTCCAGCTCAATCCGGAACTCCCGGGGGACTTCGGCCATATTCTTGATCGTCACGGTGTAGCTGTTCTCAATCCAGCCGTTGTTGTTGTAGCTGAACAGGGCTCCGCGGTCGCGGATCACATCCAGTTCCACCGGCACACGGGTGGCAATTGTAAACGCAACAGCACCGATCATGAGCATCAGTAATGCCCCGTACCCGAAGGTGCGCGGTCGCAGCAGTTTCGAGGGCCGGCCCTCCAGCTCATTTTCGGTGGTGTAGCGGATAAGGCCCCGGGGGTAACCCATCTTGTCCATAACGCTGTCACAGGCGTCTATGCACAAGGCACAACCGATGCATTCGTACTGCAGGCCGTCGCGGATATCGATGCCGGTGGGGCAGACCTGTACACACAGCCCGCAGTCGATACAGTCACCCAGCCCAAGTTTTTCCCGATCTGCCGATTTCTTGCGGCTGCCCCGGGGCTCGCCCCGGTTGGGGTCGTAGGAAACGACGCGGGTATTGGGGTCGAACATGACCGACTGAAAGCGGGCATAAGGGCACATGTAAAGGCAAACCTGCTCCCGCATCCAGCCGGCGTTCAGGTAAGTGGCGACAGTGAAGAAACCCACCCAGAAATAGGCCCAGCCGTTAGCGTTCAGCGTGAAGATGTCTGCCAGCAACTCCCGGATGGGATAGAAATAGCCGACGAATGTCAGCCCGGTGGCCAGGGCTATCAGCAGCCAGACGGCGTGTTTGGCCGACTTGCGGGCTATTTTTTCCGGCGAGTTGGGGGACTTGTCGAGCTTCATCCGCTTGTTGCGACTGCCCTCGATGCGTTCCTCCACCCACATGAAAATGAAGGTCCATACGGTCTGGGGGCAGGTATATCCGCACCAGACACGGCCAAACAGGGTGGTGATAAAAAACAGCCCGAAGGCGCAGATGATCAGCATTGCCGCCAGCAGGAAGAAGTCCTGTGGGAAAAAGGTCATTCCGTAGAGGTGGAATTCCCGGGCCGGCAGGTCGAAATGTATCAGCGGCTCGCCGTCAATGGTGATCCAGACGAACAGGAAATACATGCCCATCAGGGCCAACAGGCTGAAGACGCGAATACGCTGGAACAGGCCCTTCACCTCCCGCACATAGATCTTTTTGCGGCTGGCGTAGAGTTCGACGGTTTCCGGCTTCTTCTTGTTGTTGTTTTTGTCGGAGGGGCCGTCAGTGTTAGGGTCAATCTGCTGGACCGGAATCTGACTGCTCATCATTACCTCCTGATGCTGGCCTGCCTGTGCATCACCCAATGATCAGACAGTCGGCCTGCGATCCTCTCAAGCCTGGAGCCGCAGGAGCAGACCCAGGGTTGAGAAGACCGGGCGCCGCGATCCGCGGCGCCGGCTTGTTCAGTTGTTGGATAGCCGGTACACGTAGGCGGCCAGAATATGGATCTGGTCTTCGCTCAGGCGGCCTTCCTGGGCCGGCATTTCGTTCTCGCGGCCATGGACAACGGTTTCCTCGATCCAGTCGTAGGTGCTGCCGTAGAGCCAGGCATCGTCGGTCAGATCCGGTGCGCCCAGGGCGTAGTTGCCGGTGCCGTCCTCGGCGTGGCAGGACACGCACGCCTGGGCATAAACCTCTTTACCGGCCTCGGCTGCCTCGGCGTCCTTTTCCCGCCCGCTGAAGCTGAGCACATAGTTCACCACCTGGTCGACCTGCTCTGACGTCATGTCGGGCATGGTGCCCTTGGCCGGCATATTGCCCTTGCGGCCATTGCTAATGGTTTCCACGATAGTGTCCGGGTCACCACCGTACAGCCAGTCATCATCGGTCAGGTTGGGGAAGCCAATGGAACCCCGGCCGGCAGAACCATGGCACAATGCACAGTTGTTGGCGAACAGGCGTTGCCCCATTTCCATGGCGTCCTCGTTGTCGGCCAGTTCCTTGATGGGGGTGTCGCCGTACTGGGCATAAATCTCACTGTAGCGGGCATCAGCCTGCTGAACCTCTTCTTCCCACTGCTTTTCCTGGGACCAGCCCAGCAATCCCTGGAAATTGCCCAACCCCGGATAAAGGGCCAGGTAGATCAGAGAGAACACACAGGTCGCAATGAACAGGTAGAACCA
This sequence comes from Marinobacter sp., assembly GCA_048617055.1. Classification (GTDB taxonomy): domain Bacteria; phylum Pseudomonadota; class Gammaproteobacteria; order Pseudomonadales; family Oleiphilaceae; genus Marinobacter. Next base: position 4,922 of record JBMCIH010000066.1, read on the forward strand.
CCACTTGGGCAGCGGATTGTCATACTCCTCGATACCATCGAAGGAGTGCCCCATGGTTTTCTCGGTTTCGGTGTCAGTGGTCTGGCTCTTGCGCGTAGCCCAAAGCAGCCACCAGCAACCAAAAATGGTACCGAGCACGATCACGCTGATCCAGATGCTCCAGAAGGGACTCATCGTTTCTTCTCCGTCTTATCCTGTTTCAAGGTGCCCTCGCTGTCTTCGTCTTTTTCCTGTTCCAACGTTCGCTCGGCGATTTCGTCGTCATCGAAGGGCAGGTGGGCCGCCTCGTCGTTGGGCTTCTTGCGGTGGGCGCTGTACGCCCACCAGACGATACCTATGAAGGCGATCAATACCAGCAGGGTCTGAATGCCCCTGAAATCGTTAATGTCCATCGGAATCACCGTTTCTCTACGATCACGGTACCCAGTTGTTGCAGGTATGCGACCAGAGCATCAATTTCGAACTGACCACGCACTTCTTCCGCAGCGGATTCAATCTGCTCATCGGTATAGGGAACCCCCAGGGTCTGAAGCGTCTTCAGCTTCTGGGCCGTCTGGGTGTGGTCCACCTTGTCCTCGAACAGCCACGGGAAGGCCGGCATGTTGGACTCCGGTACCACGCTGCGCGGATCAAAAAGGTGCATACGCTGCCAGGAGTCGGAGTAGCGACCACCGACGCGGGCCAGGTCGGGACCAGTACGCTTGGAGCCCCAGAGGAACGGTCGGTCGTAAACGAACTCGCCCGCGACGGAGTAGTGGCCATAGCGTTCGGTCTCGGCCCGGAAGGGGCGAATCATCTGGGTGTGGCATACATGGCAGCCTTCCCGGATGTAGATGTCGCGACCTTCCAGCTCCAGCGGGTCCAGTGGCTCAAGGCCGGCCACCGGCTCGTTGGTTTCATCGAGAAAGAACAGGGGAACGATTTCCGCCAGGAACCCGCCGCTGATCACCAGCAGGATCAGCGCGGACATCAGGCCGAGGTTCTTTTCAACTATTTCGTGTCTCATCTTGCTTTATGCTCCTGATCAGGCCGGCTGGGCCGCAACGTTATCGGCGGCAACCGCGTCTTTCTGGCGAATGGTCATCCAGATATTCCAGGCCATGACCAGCATGCCGGAGAGGAAGATGACACCACCGATAAAGCGCACCAAGTAACCGGGCCAGGAAGCTTCAAGCGCCTGCACGAAGCTGTAGGTAAGGGTGCCGTCGTCGTTGACGGCGCGCCACATCAGGCCCTGCATGATGCCGTTGACCCACATGGCAACGATGTAGAGCACGGTACCGACGGTAGCCAGCCAGAAGTGCGCATTGATCAGGCCGACGCTGTACATGGACTTGATGCCCCAGAGTTTCGGGACCAGGTGATAGATGGCACCGATACTGATCATGGCGACCCAGCCCAGGGCACCAGAGTGAACGTGGCCAATGGTCCAGTCGGTGTTGTGTGACAGCGCGTTCACGGTCTTGATGGACATCATTGGACCCTCAAAGGTGGACATGCCGTAGAACGACAGGGAAACCACCAGGAAACGCAGGATCGGATCGGTACGGAGTTTGTGCCAGGCACCGGAAAGCGTCATCATGCCGTTGATCATGCCGCCCCAGGACGGCGCCAGCAGGACTAGGGACATGATCATGCCTGCGGTCTGGGCCCAGTCCGGAAGTGCGGAATAGTGCAGGTGATGGCCGCCGGCCCAAACATAAGTGGCAATCAGCGCCCAGAAGTGCACGATGGACAGGCGGTAGGAGTATACCGGCCGGTTGGCCTGTTTGGGCACGAAGTAGTACATCATGCCCAGGAAGCCGGCCGTCAGGAAGAACCCTACGGCGTTGTGCCCGTACCACCACTGCATCATGGCGTCGGTCACACCGGCATAGGCCGAGTAGGATTTAAACGCGGAAGCCGGCAGTGCCAGGTTGTTACCGATGTGCAGGACCGCAATGGTCAGGATGAACGCGCCATAGAACCAGTTGGCCACGTAGATATGCGGGGCGCTGCGCTTCGTGATGGTACCGAAGAAGACCGCCGCATAGCTCACCCAGACCACCGCAATGGCGATGTCGATCGGCCACTCCAGTTCAGCGTATTCCTTCGATGTTGTAAGGCCAAGCGGGAGCGTGATGGCGGCGGACACGATAATGGCCTGCCATCCCCAGAAGGTGAAGGCAGCCAGCCCGTCGGAGAACAGGCGCGCCTGGCATGTACGCTGGACGACGTAGTAGGACGTCGCAAACAGGGCACTGCCACCGAAGCCGAAGATCACCGCGTTGGTATGCAACGGCCGCAGGCGGCCGAAGTGGGTCCAGGGCAGATCGAGGTTCAATTGCGGCCACACCAGCTGCGCTGCAATCAGCACACCCAGCGCCATGCCCACAATACCCCATACCACCGTCATGATGGCGAACTGCCTTACCACCTTGTAGTTGTATGTCAGGTTTGCATTCACTGTGCTCATAGCCTTACCAATGGATTCAAGGGTGGGGAAGAAAATCGGCGCAAGTATGGAGAATCGATGACCTCTTTGCAATGACTCAGGTCAACTCGACCAGCCACCGTAATGCCGCTGAAATCAGTGTGATGGCGAAACTGTTTGATCTTTGAATAATGTACAATTGGCGGGCTTTGACGATATTCGTCAATAATTCCCGCAAGGTGGACGGGGCGCGCCCCGGCCGCCATTTTAGCACACGCAGAATGGCGCCGTACCGATCGCCGCTGTACCGGCAAGGATCTCCCGGATGAAAAACCTCCTGCTAGAATCTGCAGCAAATAACCCGCACCATGCCCCCGGGCTCATCCTTGCCCATGGCGCCGGCGCCGGCCCCGAGAGTCCTTTCATGGCGAGGCTGGCCCGGGCTCTGGCTGGCGAAGATATC
>JBMCIH010000067.1:0-7773 GCA_048617055.1 Marinobacter sp.
GGATAGGAACTGTTCTTCGGTCAGATTTTCGGTATACCCCTCGATTCGTCCTATGGCTTCCAGAATGTGCTGAAAATAGGTGTCCAGTCTCTGTTTGTCTCTGCTCATATCGGTTTTGCTTCCTCGATAACCGATGAGCGAAAGTTCTCGGGCAGAGCATTTGGGGTGACCACGTTCACTGGAATGCCAAGCAGTTTCAGAAGTTCGGCCCTGATGGCGCCGATATCGAAGAGTGTCGTGTCAGGGATTGGATCGATGAGGATTTCGAGATCACTGGCATCCGTATCCTCGCCCCGGACCACTGAGCCAAACACCCTTGCATTGCGGGCGTGATGAGATTTGACGACATGCCTGATGGTATCCTGGTGGACGCCAAGCAGGGTCGATGGTTTCATGGCTGATGCGCTTCGCAGTGGCAGATAGACGGACTATAAGGCTATATCTTGAATGGCACTGCCAGTGCAGCCTCACAGTTCTTCAAGCGCCGACAACGCCTCACTCAGCTTGGTCACCGGAATCACCTTCATGCCGTCGATGGCCTTGCGGGGCGCGTTGGCCTTGGGGACCAGGGCGCGGGTGAAGCCGTGCTTGGCGGCTTCATAGATGCGTTCCTGGCCGGAAGGCACCGGGCGGATCTCGCCGGAGAGGCCGACTTCGCCGAAAATGACCAGATCCTGGGGCAGGGCGCGGTCGCGGAAGGAGGAGACGATGGCCGCCAGCAGCGCCAGATCGGCACTGGTTTCCGCCACCTTCACGCCCCCCACCACGTTCACGAACACATCCTGATCCGCCACGTGCATGCCGCCATGGCGATGCAGCACCGCCAGCAGCATTGCCAGCCGGTTCTGGTCCAGGCCCACGGCCACACGGCGCGGGTAGCTGCCCTGGGCCATGTCCACCAGCGCCTGGATCTCCACCAGCATGGGGCGGGTGCCTTCCCATACCACCATCACCACACTGCCGGGGGCGGCGTCCTCGCCCCGGTTGAGGAAGATGGCGCTGGGATTCTTTACTTCCTTCAGGCCCTGTTCCAGCATGGCGAACACCCCCAGCTCATTCACCGCGCCAAAGCGGTTCTTGATGCCCCGCAGAGTCCGGTAGCGGCTGTCGCTGGAGCCCTCCAGCAGGATCGAGCAGTCGATCATGTGCTCCAGCACCTTCGGGCCGGCCAGACTGCCGTCCTTGGTGACGTGGCCCACCAGGAACAGTATGGTGCCGGTCTGCTTGGCGAACCGGGTCAGGTAGGCGGCGCTTTCCCGTACCTGTGACACGGAGCCGGGGGCGGACTCGATATCCGCCACGTGCATCACCTGGATACTGTCCACCACCAGGATCTTTGGCTTTTCCGCTTCCGCCACCTGAATCAGCCGCTCGACGCTGGTTTCCGACAGCATCTTCAGCGCAGCGGTGGGCACGCCCAGACGCTTGGCCCGCATGGCCACCTGCTGCAGGGACTCCTCACCGGTCACGTACAGCGCCGGGGTCTTCTCCGCCAGGTGACAGACCGCCTGCAGCAGCAGGGTGCTCTTGCCGGCCCCCGGGTGGCCCCCCATAAGAACCGCCGAGCCTTCCACCAGGCCGCCCCCCAGCACCCGGTCGAACTCCTGCATGCCAGTGCTGATGCGGGGCTGCTCGGTCAGGCTGACGTCGTCCAGGCTCTGCACCGCCGACAGACTGCCGGCAAAGCCTTCAAAGCGGGCGCCGCGGGCACCTTTCGCGCTGCCACCGCCCACGCCCCGCACCTCGCTGATGGTGTTCCAGGCCTGGCAGGCGGTGCACTGGCCCTGCCATTTCGAGTAGTCGGCGCCGCATTCGGTGCAGACGTAGGCGGTTCTGGCCCTGGCCATTACGCCAGCTTCTTGTACTTCATGCGCTGGGGCTGCATGGCAGAATCCCCCTTGCGCTTTTTGAGGTCTTCGTCGTACTCGCTGAAGTTGCCCTCGAAGTAGACCACCTCGCCGTCATCCTCGAACGCCAGGATGTGGGTGGCCACCCGGTCCAGGAACCAGCGGTCGTGGGAGATCACCAGCACGGAGCCGGGGAAATTCAGCAGCGCCTCTTCCAGGGCCCGCAGGGTTTCCACGTCCAGGTCGTTGGTGGGCTCGTCCAGCAGCAGCACGTTGCCGCCCTGTTTCAGCAGCTTGGCCAGGTGCAGGCGGTTACGTTCGCCCCCGGACAGGTCGGCAACCCGCTTCTGCTGGTCGGTGCCCTTGAAATTGAAGCGACCCACGTAGGCGCGGGAGGGGGTTTCGTAGTTGCCCACTTTGATGATGTCCTGGCCGTCGGACAGCTCCTCCCACACAGTTTTGCTGCCGTCCAGGTCGCGCATCTGGTCCACATAGGCCAGTTCCACGGTTTCACCGATGGTGATGTTGCCGGAGTCGGGCTTGTCGTAGCCCGCAATCATCCGGAACAGGGTGGACTTGCCGGCGCCGTTGCCGCCGATGATGCCGACGATGGCCCCGGGCGGAACGCGGAAGGACACATCTTCGTACAGCACCCGGTCTTCAAAGGATTTGCTGACGTTGTCCACCTCGATCACCTTGTCCCCCAGGCGCGGGCCGGGTGGAATGTACAGCTCGTTGGTCTCGTTGCGCTTCTGGAATTCCTGGGAGGACATTTCCTCGAAGCGGGCCAGGCGGGCCTTGCTCTTGCTCTGGCGGCCCTTGGCGTTGGAGCGTACCCATTCCAGCTCGTGCTTGACGGCTTTCTGGTGGGCGGCCTCCTGTTTGGACTCCATCTCCAGGCGCTTTTCCTTGTTCTCCAGCCACTGGCTGTAGTTGCCCTCAAAGGGAATACCGTGGCCCCGGTCCAGTTCCAGGATCCAGCCGGCCACATTGTCCAGGAAGTAGCGGTCGTGGGTGATGGCCACCACGGTGCCTTCGTAGTCGTGCAGGAAACGCTCCAGCCAGGCTACGGATTCGGCATCCAGGTGGTTCGTGGGCTCGTCCAGCAGCAGCATGTCGGGGCCAGACAACAGCAGCCGGCAGAGGGCGACGCGGCGGCGCTCGCCACCGGACAGGACTTTTACTTTCTGCTCCCACGGCGGAAGGCGGAGGGCGTCGGCGGCCACCTCCATCTTGCGTTCGATATCGTGGCCATCTGTGGCCTGGATGTAGGCTTCCAGCTCGCCCTGCTTTTTGGCCAGCTCGTCGAAGTCCGCATCCGGCTCGGCATAGGCGGCATAGATCTGGTCCAGTTCCGCCAGGGCGTTGTGCACGCCGGAGACAGCCTCGTCGACGATTTCCTTGACCGTCTTGTCCTCGTCCAGTTCCGGCTCCTGGGGCAGGTAGCCGATGTTGATACCGGGCTGGGGGCGGGCTTCGCCGGTGTAGTCCTGGTCAACGCCCGCCATAATGCGCAGCAGGGTGGACTTGCCGGCCCCGTTCAGGCCGAGCACGCCGATCTTGGCGCCGGGGAAGAAGCTCAGGGAAATGTCCTTGAGAATCTCGCGCTTGGGTGGAACCACCTTACTCACGCGGTTCATGGTATAAACGTATTGGGCCATATCGGCTGTGTCCTTTTTTACCAGGATTGCTACGGAATCTGCGGCCCTTCGACAGGCTCAGGGCGAACGGAAAATCCAAGGATATTTTTAGCCACCAAACCCACGAAAGAACACGAAAGGGAAACGACAAAAATCTTTGTCTTAAGCGGTTCACTTTCGTGTTCTTTCGTGGATTTAGTGGCAAAGAGTCTTTGTCTCTAATTCTTCCGTTCGCCCTGAGCCTGTCGAAGGGCGCCTGCCGGAAACAGAACCCCGTAAGGTATCTAAACCTCCCGGGGATAGCAATTGACGCAGAGCGGAACGGCCCGCGTGCCGGTATCTGCGGACGGCATAAAGGATGATTTTTCGCCCGCTTTCGCGATAGAATAGCGGCCCAATTTTTCAGGGGTTCCGGCGGGGCGCCGGGCCAGCCATACAGACAGGGGCATCACATCCATGTTCAATCGTGATATGAAAATCGCCGGTTTCGATGACGAACTCTGGAACGCCATGCAGGCGGAAGAGAAGCGGCAGGAAGCCCACATCGAGCTGATTGCGTCCGAAAACTACACCAGCCCCCGTGTGCTGGAGGCCCAGGGCAGCGTGCTGACCAACAAGTATGCCGAAGGCTACCCCGGCAAGCGTTACTATGGCGGTTGTGAGTTTGTCGATATCGCCGAGCAACTGGCCATCGACCGCGCCAAGCAACTGTTCGGTGCCCCCTATGCCAATGTTCAGCCCCACTCCGGCTCCCAGGCCAACTCCGCCGTGTTCATGGCCCTGCTCAAACCGGGCGATACCGTGCTGGGCATGAGCCTGGCCCACGGCGGGCACCTGACCCACGGTGCCACCGTCAACTTCTCCGGCAAGATCTACCACGCGGTCCAGTACGGTATCAACAACGAAACCGGCCTCATCGACTATGACGAGGTGGAAGCACTGGCGGAGGAGCACAAGCCGAAGATGATCATCGCCGGTTTCTCCGCCTATTCCCAGGAGCTGGACTTCGCCCGCTTCCGGCAGATCGCCGACAAGGTGGGCGCCTACCTGTTTGTCGACATGGCCCACGTGGCTGGCCTGGTCGCCGCCGGTGTCTATCCGGACCCGGTGCCCCACGCCCATGTGGTGGCTACCACCACACACAAGACCCTGCGCGGTCCCCGGGGCGGCCTGATCCTGGCCTGTGATGACGAAGACCTGCAGAAGAAGCTGAACTCCGCCGTCTTCCCCGGTGGCCAGGGCGGCCCGCTGATGCACGTGATTGCCGCCAAGGCCGTGTGTTTCAGGGAAGCCATGAGCGACGAGTTCAGGGCCTATCAGCAGCAGGTGGTAAAGAATGCCGTCGCCATGGCCGATGTCTTTGTCGAGCGCGGATATGACGTGGTTTCCGGTGGCACCAGAAACCACCTGTTCCTGGTCAGTCTGATCAAACAGGACATTACCGGCAAGGATGCGGACGCAGCCCTGGGCCGCGCTCATATCACCGTCAACAAGAACGCGGTGCCCAACGATCCGCGCTCGCCGTTCGTCACTTCCGGCCTGCGTATCGGTACCCCGGCGGTGACCACCCGCGGTTTTGGCGAGAGCGAGTGCTGCGACCTGGCGGGCTGGATGTGCGATATTCTGGATAATCTGGAAGACGAGGCGACGATCGGCCGGGTGCGTGAGCAGGTGGAAAGCCTGTGCGCCCGCTTCCCGGTCTACGCCGGCTAACTTAACAGGCTGGGCCTGTGATGACTGCCACGTGAGTGTGGCGGCCGGTTCTAATCGGAGCGTGCAAATATGCATTGTCCTTTCTGTGGTGAGGCCGATACCAAGGTGATCGACTCCCGGCTGGTGGCCGAGGGCGATCAGGTGCGTCGCCGCAGGGAGTGCCTGTCGTGCCGGGAGCGCTTCACCACCTTCGAGAGCGCCGAGCTGGTGATGCCCCGGGTGGTCAAGCAGGACGGTACCCGGCAGCCCTTTGATGAGGAAAAGCTGCGGGCCGGCCTGATGAAGGCCCTCGAGAAGCGCCCGGTGAGCATCGAGCAGATCGACGCCGCCCTGAATCGCATCAAGTACCGGCTGCGGGCCACCGGCGAGCGGGAAGTGAAGTCCATGACCCTGGGCGAGGAAGTCATGACCGAGCTGCGCCAGCTGGATAAGGTCGCCTACGTGCGCTTTGCTTCCGTTTACCGGAGCTTCCAGGACATCAACGAGTTCAAGGAGGAAATCGAGCGGCTGTCGGAGGGCGCCGACCCGGCGGACGTGGCCAGGGCCCTGGCTGACCGGGACGATCCGAAAGGTTCCTCATGACTCCAACCCAGGACGTGGCCTTGATGGCCCGGGCCATACAGCTGGCCTGGCGCGGTCGCTTTTCCACCCATCCCAATCCCCGTGTCGGGTGCGTGATTGCCCGGGGGGATCTGGTGCTGGGTGAAGGCTGGCACGAGCGCGCCGGCGAGGCCCATGCGGAGGTGCGGGCCCTGAGCCAGGCCGGGCCGGACGCCCGCGGCGCCACCGCCTATGTCACGCTGGAGCCCTGCAGCCATTTCGGCAGGACGCCGCCCTGTTCCCGGGCGCTGATCGATGCTGGCGTGGCCAGGGTGGTGGTAGCCAGCGAAGACCCCAACCCCAGCGTATCCGGCCGCGGGCTGCAGCAGCTGCGGGATGCCGGTATCCGGGTGAAGGAAGGCGTGTTACAGGAACAGGCGGCCCGTCTGAACCCGGGCTTTCTCAAGCGCATGCACACCGGCCGCCCGTGGGTGCGTATCAAGATCGCCGCCAGCCTGGACGGCCGCACCGCCATGGCCTCCGGCGAAAGCAAGTGGATCACCGGCGCCGAGTCCCGCAGTGACGTTCAGCGGCTGCGGGCCATGAGCGATGCCATCCTCACCGGGGTCAATACCGTGCTGGTGGACGACCCGTCGCTGACCGTGCGGCGCAACGAGCTGGGGGATATTGGTCAGGCCACCGAACCCTCGCGGCAGCCCCTGAGGCTGATTGCGGACCGGGACGCCCGTACGCCGGCCACGGCAAAGATTCTTCAGGGTGGCGACGTGCATCTGTTCTGCTCGGAGGAGGCCTTGTCCACATCCCCGGCGCAGGACCTGGCTGCACTGGGAGTGACCCTCAACGGGCTGGGCTGGCAGGACAGTGGTGTCAACCTCGGCCAGTTGCTGGACCGCCTTGGCGAACTGGGTGTCAACGAACTGTTGGTGGAAGCGGGCCCGACCCTGGCCGGCGGCTTTATTGTCGAAGGGCTGGTGGATGAACTGTGGCTCTACCAGGCGCCGGTTTTCCTTGGCAGCGAAGGGCGGCCCACGGCACGGCTGCCCTTCAGCGACATGTGTGAAAAAATTGAATGGCGGGTTACCGACAGGCGTCAGTTCGGGGCGGACACCCGCCTGATTCTGACACCCAGGGTGCTTTCGCCGAACGTGTCTGCCGGTGAGTGATCTCACCGGCACACCCATGCATTTACACCACGGCGACCCGTCGGATTCGCCCGGAGGTTCTGGAACACTATGGCACTGAACAGCGTTGAAGAAATCATTGAAGACATCCGTCAGGGCAAGATGGTCATACTGATGGATGACGAAGACCGGGAGAACGAAGGCGACCTGGTGATGGCGGCGGAGCACTGTACACCGGAAGCCATCAACTTTATGGCCCGTTTTGGCCGTGGTCTGATCTGCATGCCCATGACCCGCGAGCGCTGTGAACAGCTGGGCCTGCCGCTGATGGTGCAGAGCAACCATTCCGGGTTCGGCACCAAGTTCACCCTGTCCATAGAGGCGGCGGAAGGAGTAACCACCGGCATCTCGGCGGCGGACCGCGCCCGCACGGTGCAGGCCGCCGTGGCCCGCCACGCGAAGGCCTCCGACCTGGTTCAGCCGGGGCATATTTTTCCGCTGATGGCCGACCCCGGCGGTGTCCTCAGCCGCGCCGGTCACACCGAGGCCTCCTGTGACCTCGCGGCCCTGGCCGGGTGTGAGCCCGCCGGGGTGATCTGCGAGATCATGAATGACGACGGCACCATGGCCCGCCGGGAGGACCTGGAGTCCTTCGCCGAACAGCACGGCCTCAAGGTCGGCACCATTGCTGACCTGATCCACTATCGCACCATGAACGAATGCACCATCGAGTGCGTCGAGCAATACGACCTGGACACGGAATACGGTGTGTTCAACCTGCGCACCTACAAGGACAGCATCCAGGGCGCCACCCACCTGGCGCTGGTGATGGGTGAGATCCGCGCCGATGAGCCGACGCTGGTGCGCGTCCATGTCACCGACACCCTGCGT
>JBMCIH010000068.1:0-7766 GCA_048617055.1 Marinobacter sp.
GCGGGCAATCGACTTGTGTTTTCCCTCAAAGTGCACTTCGCCATAGATTTCGTCCGACAACAGGATCAGCTTGTACTTGCGGGCCACGTTGGCAATGGCCAGCAACTGGTCGTCGGTGTAGGTGCAGCCGGTGGGGTTGGACGGATAGTTGAGGATCAGGATGCGTGGCCGGGTGGGGTCGTCGCGGCAGACAATGTCCAGCCCCTCGGCGGTCAGCTGCCAGTTGTTCTCGGCATGGGTGGGCAGCCAGTGCACCGACCGTCCGATAATACGCGCCTGGGGGGCGTAGGACACCCAGCTGGGCCTGGGAATCAGCAGGTCGCCGTAGTAGGCCAGTTGCAGGATGAACAGCAGCTCCTTGGAGCCGGGCCCGATCAGTACGTCTTCCCAGCTGCAGCGCTGGCGCTCGGCGCGGTTGATGTAGCCGGCAATCGCCTCCCGCAGCCCCTTGAGCCCCTTGACCGGCAGGTAGTCCTTCTCTTGGGCATGTGCCTGCAGCGCCTGGACTACCCGGTCCGGCACCGGAAACGGGGACTGGCCCAGGCCAAGCTTGATGATGTCCCGGCCTTCGTTCCGCAACTGATTGCTCAGTTCGTTAATGCGCAGGGTGGCCGAGGGCTGGATGCCCCGGACGTTGAGGTTGATAGCGTAGCGGTGGTCGTTCTGGATTTCCATGGTCCCGTCTTTTCAGGAAGTTGATAACACACAATTTTGTGCAGTATAGGCAACCTCAACTGAAAGTCGCGGGGAACCCGATAGGTGATTGCCGCAGCCGCCCCGGTCAGCGCCCGGCGTTCAGCTCGCGGGTCAGCCTGACCAGTTCCTGATTGAACACGCGGCGGTTCTCGCTGTAGTCCACCGGTACCTCCACCAGGTGCACACCTGACTCGTTCAGGGCCCTGTCCAGGGTGGGCCGCAGCTGGGACGCCTCGCTGATGCGAAGGCCGGTGGCGCCGTAGGACTCGGCATAGCGCACGAAGTCCGGGTTGCCATAGTCCAGCCCGAAGTCGGTGAAGCCCTCCTCGGCCTGTTTCCATTTGATCATGCCATAGGCGTTGTCGTTGATGATCAGGATCACCAGGTTCAGCTTCAGGCGCACGGCGGTTTCCAGCTCCTGGCTGTTCATCATGAAGCCACCGTCGCCGCAGATGGCCATCACCTTCAGTTGCGGGTACAGCATGGCGGCCATCATCGCGCTGGGCAGGCCGGCGCCCATGGAGGCCAGGGCATTGTCCAGCAGCACCGTATTGTTGTCATAGGCCTTGTAGTTGCGGGCAAACCAGAGCTTGTACATGCCGTTGTCGAGGGCAATGATGCCGTCCTCCGGCATGACCCGGCGTACATCGCTGACAATCCGCTGGGGAATAAGCGGAAAGCTGTCGTCGTCGCAGCGCTCTGCCAGGTGGGCCTCCAGGGCTTCCTTGACCCGCAGGAACTCCGAGAAATCATGATTGGCGCAACGGCCGCAATGGTCCGCCAGCCACTCCACACTGTTGGCGATGTCACCCACCACTTCGTGTTGCGGGAAGTAGACCGGGTCCACATCCGCACCGCTGAAGTTGATGTGGATAACCTGCTTGCCCCCGGGCTTCATGAAGAACGGCGGCTTTTCCACCACATCGTGGCCGACGTTGATCACCAGGTCGGCGTGGTCGATAGCGGAATGGATAAAGTCGCCGGTGGAGAGGGCCGCATTGCCCAGGTAGCGGGGATGCCGCTCATCCACTACACCCTTACCCATCTGGGTGGTGAAAAAGGGGATGTCGGTGGTGTTGACCAGATGGATCAGGGCGTGGGAGACCCGTTTGCGGTTGGCGCCGGCGCCGATCATGATCAGCGGATGCTTCGCATGGCGGATCATGTCCACGGCGGTCTGCAGGCTTTTCTCGCTGGCGGTGGGGCGGCGGGCATCGCTGGCGGCGAAGATGTGGGTATCCGGCGCGGCCAGCTCGGCGGCAATGTCTTCCGGCAGTTCCAGGTGCACTGCCCCGGGCCGATCCTCCGACGCCAGCCGGAAGGCTTCCCGCAGTTTGGCGGGAATGGTGTTGGCGTTGCTGATCTGGCGGGTGTATTTGGTCAGCGGGCGCATCAGGTCGACAATGTCCAGAATCTGGAACAGCCCCTGCTTGGACGATTTGATGGGCTTCTGGCCGGAAATCATCATCATTGGCATGCCGCCCAGCTGGGCATAGGCCGCCGCGGTAACCAGGTTGGTGGCACCGGGGCCGAGGGTCGACAGACAGACCCCGACCCTGCCGGTGAGCCGGCCGTAAGTGGCTGCCATAAAGCCCGCCGCCTGCTCGTGACGGTTCAGCACCAGTTCGATGGACGACTCCCGCAGCGCCTCCAGCAGATCCAGGTTCTCCTCGCCGGGCACGCCGAAGATATAGCGTACACCTTCGTTTTCCAGGGCCCGTACAAACAGCTGGGCGCCGGACAGGGCACCGTCGGTGCGCAGTGGATCGGTCATGGCTTCACCTTCGTCAGTGGTGGGCAATGTCCCTTATTGTGCTTTGCAGAGGCCAATCTGAAAAGGCCGGGTCTCAGGGGAAGCGGTGGGCGTCCAGCTCGATGTGCTCCACCTGCTGCCCCAGCATGATCACCCGCCCCAGGTAGCGTTCCTCGCCGGTGGTGGTGAAGTCGAACAGGAAGCGCCGCCACACCCGCAGCCGGCCATGCCGGTCGCGCTTGAACCACAGCCCACGCAGGTACACCGCGTCGTCCAGCAGTAATACGTCCATGCGCCTGCAGTAGTCTTTCGCTGCAGCCAGCACAAAGTCCTTGATGGCCCTGGCCCGCCACCAGTACCAGATGGCGAAGCCCGCGACAAACAGCCAGGTCAGGGTAGAAAGGGTCACGTGCAGGTTCCGCGTTCATTGACAGCCATCAGGCTACACAGATTCGGTTTTCAATACGAGCCTCGTGTCAACGACAAGGGAGCGGCGGCGCCGATAATGCCCTGAAATACACACTAAGGGGTTTTGCGGTCAGTTTTGCAGTATATGGATAGGGAGGCGACAGACTTGGTTTATGATAAGTGCAATAAACTCCCAGGTATCAGATCAAGGATGCACGATAATGGAGGCTCTAGGCGTCGATCGCTTCAGGAAACTGGTGGACACTCATCCCAGGGCCGTGATGCTGACGACAGGCGAACCGAGGATCATCTATATCAACCAGATGTTCGAAAAGATCACCGGTTACTGTAGTGATGAGGTGCTCGGGGAGAAGCCTGCCGTACTCAGTTCAGGCTTCCACGGGCAGGCTTTCTACCAGAATATGTGGGCAACCCTCGCTGAGGAGGGTCGGTGGGAAGGGGTGATATGGAACCGTCGCAAGAATGGTGAGACCTATCCTCAGTGGCTCATGATTCATCGCGTAAGCGACGCGCAGGCCGGCTTCTATGCCGGTATGTTCATGGATATCGGGGATCTCACCTCGTTCGAGGAACGCCTGGCCTCCATGGCCTATTACGATGCCCTGACGGAACTGCCGAACCGCGCACTGTTCTTGGAACTGCTGGACATGAGGGTCTCACGCAGCAGAGATCACAACAACCCCTTCGGCCTGTTGTTTCTGGATCTGGACTATTTCAAGGATATCAACGACCTGTACGGGCACTCGGTGGGTGACGAGCTGTTATGGCAGGTTTCCCGGTGTCTGCGGACGGTGCTCCGAAAGGAGGACGTGGTTGCCAGGCTGTCCGGCGATGAATTTGCGGCGATTGTTGAGCTGACGGCGGACGCCCCTTATGAGCAGGAGCTCGATCAGCTTGCGACCCGTCTGGTCAATGCTTTCCGGGCGCCCTTTATTGCTGGTGGAAGCGAACACTTTATCTCGGTTTCTGTCGGTGGGGTCCTGTACCCGGTGGAGGGATCGTCTGCCAGTGAACTGCTTCAGAAGGCGGACAAGGCCATGTATCTGGCAAAGCAGGATGGGCGCGGCCGGTTTTCCCATTACCTGCCGGAGCTGCTGAATGATAAGGATGAGGGGCAACGTCTCGCCAAGGAACTTGTTACCTCATTGAAGACCGCTCCCGCAGAGTTCAGCGTGGTCTATCAGCCCCAGTTCGATCTGGCCTCGGGGCGTGTCGATGGCCTGGAAGCGCTGATTCGCTGGACCCACCCGGAATTCGGTGAGGTGCCCCCTGCCAGGTTTGTGCCTATGGCGGAATCCAGAGGGATGATCCACCAGCTTACGGAGCACCTTGTCCGCTGCATTCTCCGTGACCTCTGGTCTTTCTCAAAGCCGCCGGAGCCAGGGCTTAGGTTTGCCATCAATGTGTCAGCCAGACAGATTACTGATGCCCGGCTGGATGGTCTGCTGACACCCCTGTTCGAACAGATCCGGCGACTGGGCTGGCATCCGGAAATTGAGATCACCGAAACACACCTGATGAACCTTGGGGAACCGGCATTGGAGCGACTCAGGGCACTGCGGGAGGTGGGGGTCAGGGTCGCCATCGATGATTTTGGTACCGGCTATTCCTCGCTGGCCTACCTGCACTCCCTGCCGGTGCAGACCATCAAGATCGACCGGCACTTTGTCTCATGCCTTGAGGGCACACTTCCCCGTGTCGACCGGGACAGGGTTATCGCGGCCATACTGGCCCTTGCGGAAGTGTTCGGCCTTGAGACGATTGCTGAGGGAATCGAAACCTTGCAGCAGCGCAACACCTTGCTGGCGCTCTCCTGCAAGCGGGGGCAGGGCTACTTTATGGCCCGCCCTCAGCCCTGGACTCCGGCACTTTTGACGCCCGCCAGCTTCATTTAGAGCCAGTCTCTTGGCGCCCTTATAGATTTGCAGGAAATGGCTATTAACTTATTCCTGAACGTTTTATAAACCCCCTATTAACAAGGGGGTTATTTTGCTCGCAGGCACCGTTCAGTCTCTCAACCTGGAACACTACCTGCGTCTTGTCGATGCCTCGCCATCGCTCTGGCTGGCTGGGCTCGCCCATTTTACAGGTGGGTATGGTTTGACGTTATGCACCGTCCCGCAGGGGTTCAGCGGCAGCATGTCCTGGTTGGCAGCCCGCAGCACCCGTGTTGCGGTACTTGAAACCGGTGCCGAATCTGTTCTGCATGGCTCCAATGCCGCCGACCCCGCCATTGTAGCGGTACTGACCGGGGAAATCCGCGTTCGAAGTGGTTTGGGTGAGATCCGGGGCCGCCAGGGAACCACCTTTCTGTTACCACCGCTTGCCGAGGTGGAGCTGGCCGTCTCCGGGGACCTTCGGGTGGTCGCGGCGCAACTGGCCAGCCATCGCTCAGATCCTGCCTGGGGCAGCGGATGCCTGACACTCCCGCCTATTATGGCCAGTCATTTGGTCACCTACTTGCAACGGGCGCATTTTTTCCGCAATCACCAGCACGCCGTTACCGAGACGGAGCGGCTGGGGCAGTCGCTCCGTCTGGCTCTGGCCGGACACCCTGAACCTCCGGGGGTGGCAAGCGGCTCTGTGCCACCTCTGGACCGCCGGATTGTCAGGGCCGTCCGGCTTATTGCCTCCCTTGATGAACCAGACTTCAGTATCGACCGGGTGGCCGGCATGGCGGGGTTGAGTACCCGCAACCTTTACTATCTGATGAAGAGACATACTGGCATGACGCCACACCAGTTCTTTGTCTCCCGCCGGTTGATTCGCGTACGACGGTCGCTGCTTGAGTGTGACTGTGATGTGCAGACTGTTTCCAGGCACGCTCTCAGTGAAGGCTTTTCTCATCTGGGCCGCTTTTCTGCCCTTTACCGGAAACACTTCGGTGAATACCCACGAGAGACTCTCCAGTGGCGACTGGCGGCCCGGCAAAAAACGGATGCTGTCATAGCCTCCCGTTGTGGTGGTGGTGTCCTCCAGCTCTGCCTTTCTGCCGGCTGGTGATTATCGGGCCAACTCGCGAATCTGTCATTTCCCTGCCGGTCAGCCCGTGTAAAATCAGGAAAGATTTTCTCGGAGTATGCGCAGATGCAATGGATTCTCGGCTTGGCCCTGGCCGCGCTGTTGTTCTATGTCCTCAAGCAGTGGGGCGCCCTGGACCCGGCCAGGAAAAAAGCCGCCACCTGGAAAGTTGTGCTGGGGGTGGCTGGCGTACTGCTGGTGTTCCTGGTGCTGACCGGCCGGGTCCATGTGCTGACCGCCGCCGTGGCGGCAGTGATCCCCATGCTGCGGAAGCTGCCCATGCTGCTGAAATTTCTGCCCCATGCCCAGAGGCTGTTTGGTGAGCGGGCAGAATCAGGGGGGCAGCAGGGCGGTCAGCAGCGGGCTTCTGCCGCCGCCTCCGGGCAGATGTCGGTGCAGGAAGCCTGTGAGATCCTCAATGTGGAACCCGGCTGCAGCCGTGAGGAAATCGTGACCGCCCACCGGCGGCTGATGCAGAAACTGCATCCGGACCGGGGCGGCAATGACTACCTGGCTGCCAAGGTCAACGAGGCCAAGTTCGTGCTGCTCGGCAGGCGTGGCGGCTGATCTGCCCGGGCACTGGGACTGGCGGCTGAATCCGGTATGATGGGCCCTGCGGCAGGCGTTGATCCTGCATCAACCAGAACAAGACCCAGGGAGGAAGCTCATCCATGGCCCATCAGGACCCGGTTCACCGGCTCTACGGCGTTCCCCATTCCCTCTACACCGGCGTGGCCCGGTGCTACCTGCGCACCCAGGGAATTCCGTATCAGGAGATCCCCACAGCCCATCCGGACTATACGGACCGCATCCTGCCGGTCACCCGGCGCACCATTATTCCGGTGCTTGAGAGCACGGAAGGGCACATCGTTCAGGACAGCCTCGACATCATTGACTACTTCGAGGTGCGCGGTGTGCCTTACTCCGCCTACCCGGAGGGGCCGCTGCAGCGGGTGCTGGCCATCATCATCCAGTACTATGGCAGCCAGGCCATGCTCAAGCATGCCATGCACTACCGCTGGACCTACCGGGGGCACCAGGAGGCCTTTCTGCGGGATGCCTTCGCCTCCGGGGCCGGGGAAGACCTGGCGGACAAGGTGATGTCGCGGATGAACTCCTACCTGCCACGGCTGGGGGTGACGGAGCACACCATCCCGGAGATCGAGGCCTCCTTTGGCGAGTTGCTCTCCACCCTCAACGACCACTTCAGCCGGCACCCCTACCTGTTCGGCGGGCGTCCGTCAGTAGCCGACTACGGCCTGATCGGCCCCATGTTTGCCCACCTGGGCCGTGACCCGGTGCCCTGTGAAATCATGAAGACCCGGGCGCCGAAGGTGTACCGGTGGGTGGAGCGCATGACAGCCCCGGGGCTGGATACCCCCGAGTTCCCCGACTACGGCAGCGACTATATTGCCGATGATCAGATTCCCGAAAGCCTGGTGCCGCTGCTGCACCAGATCGCCGGTGAGATCTTCCCGGAGCTGACCGACAAGCTGGCGTTTATGGATGAGCTGATCGAACAGCAGCAGCCGGCGGATGGTGAGCCGGTGTCACCAAAGCCGCACCAGCGTTACGTCGGGCTGGTGAGTACCCGCTACCGGGGTCAGCCGATGGAATCGGGGGTCGAACCCTACCTGGTGTACATCCTGCGCCGGGCCGACCGGACGCTGGACGGACTGCCGAAAGCCGACGTCAACCGGGTGCGGGCTGCCCTTAACCAGTATGGCCTGGAACACGCCCTGCCTGGTGAGCGGGGCTACAGCGTCGACCGCCGTGACCAGATCGAGGTGTGGGAGCGTTAAAACGGGTAGGGCCGGGTCAGCGTACCTGGCCATCGCGACCGCTAGAGCACATCCACCTTGACCTC